>SLAT01000331.1 GCA_007126715.1 Roseinatronobacter sp. | reverse complement strand
GACAGCTTCCAGCGCTTCAGCGGGTCGGTTTCCCGCGAAAGGAAACGGCGGCGCTGTTCCTCAGGCGTGACCGAAAACCAGTATTTGTATAGCTTTATCCCGGACCGCACGAGCATCCGCTCGAATTCGGGGGCCTGACGCATGAATTCCAGATATTCTGTCGGTGTACAAAACCCCATCACGCGCTCGACACCCGCGCGGTTATACCAGGACCGGTCATAAAACACCATTTCCCCATATGTGGGCAGATGTTCGACATAGCGCTGGAAATACCATTGTCCCTGCTCTGTCTCCGAGGGTTTGTTCAGCGCCACAACCCGCGCAAACCGGGGGTTGAGATGTTCATTGAACCGCTTGATTGTCCCGCCCTTGCCAGCGGCATCACGCCCCTCGAACAAGAAAACAAAGCGCTCGCCCGTCTCGATGGCCCATTTCTGCACTTTCAGCAATTCGGCCTGTAACAGCGCCTTTTCGGCCTCATAGGGCGCGCGCGCCATCTTGTAGCGGTAAGGAAAGCGGTCTGATTCAAAGAAACTGCGTATATCTTCCGCTGTCAGGGTCGCGGGATCAGGCTTCCAACTGTGGCCCTTGGGCGCTGTCTTCATCCGGGTTCCCGGCACAACTTCGGGCTTTGTCACCTGAACATCCGCTGCCATATCCGTATCGGGCCCGGATATGTCTGCCGCAAGCGGAACTGGTCCGGCCACAAGGCTTGGGGTGTCTTGGGTTTCAGGGGCAGGTGCAACTTCGGGCACGTTCATCTCCAATTCCGGTCGGTTAGGTCAGAGAAGACATGTAACCCTTTTGTGAAAACCTGTCCTTGATACTGATCAAATCAAATTGGCATATTTCTGGGCAACCTGCAGCGCCATGACTTGAGGCAAGGCGGCCCGGCGTTCAGGAGCCAGGGCGCTGCGCAAGAATCACGCCAAGTGTCATAAGCACGATCCCAAACGCCCGTGTCAGGTCCAAAGGGCGTAGCCTTGCGCCAAAAAGGGCGAAATGGTCAATGACGCTGATGGCGACAATCTGGCCCAACAATACGAACATGACCGCATTCCCGACCCCGAAACGCGGCGCCACCCAGGATATCGACAGCAGGTAAAACGCAATCAACAGCCCCGCCAGAAACAAATGTCGGGGCTGTGCCGACACTAGGGCAAAGGCATGGCTCTGGCCAAGGCTTGCGGCCACAAGCACAGCCACCACACAAGCGATCAGGAACATCACCGCGCCCGCCGCCGCTGGGGAGCCTATAAGCGCGCCCAACTGCGCATTGAGCGCCGCCAGGACCGGCACCCCTGCCCCGGCAGCCAGCATGATCAGGGCATATTTCATGGATTCCGGTAACATAGATGCGCCTCTCCCTCAGATCTATGGCGCTACCCTGCCACCGCGAGAGGCCGCCCGCCAGTACAAACGCGCCTTTCAGCCCTTGCACCTGCGCCCGCGCCGCAAGATACTAAACACCATGACAAATACGCTTCTCTCCATTGGGCATGGTTACAGTGCACAGGCGCTGGCAGACCGGCTTTTGCCACAGGGCTGGCAGATCATCGGCACCACCCGAAGCCCGCAAAAGGCCGGGGAACTTGCCACGCGCGGCATCAAGGCACTTATCTGGCCTGATGCGCCGCTTCCACTGGAGCAAGCAACGCATTTGCTCAGCTCGGTTGCGCCGCGCGACGGTGATCCGGTTCTGGACGCGATCGGCGAACACCTTGAAGGCGCAGGCCATCTGAAATGGGTCGGCTACCTGTCAACGGTGGGCGTCTATGGCGACCAGCGCGGCGGCTGGGTCGATGAGGACACGCCCCCGAATGCCGTGTCCGACCGCGCAATAGCGCGTGTCAGGGCCGAGGCCGCCTGGCAAGATATCTGCGCGCGCGCAGGCATCAGACTGCATATCTTCAGGCTGGCCGGGATTTATGGCCCCGGACGCGGGCCGTTCGAGAAACTGCGCAGCGGGCGCGCGCAGCGCATCATCAAACCCGATCAGTATTTTTCACGCATCCATTACGAGGATATCGGTCAGGCGCTTGAATTGGCGATCAATTCGGATATTGGCACGCGCATCTTCAACCTGTGCGACGACCACCCTGCCCCGCCGCAGGATGTTCTGGAACATGCCGCGAAACTGCTGGGACTCGACCCGCCACCAGAAGTCAGCTTTGAACAGGCGGATCTTTCACCGATGGCGCGCAGCTTCTACGCGGACAGCAAACGTGTCCGAAATACGCGCATCAAGCGCGAATTGGGCCTGCAACTGCACTATCCCGACTATCAAACTGGCCTTGCGTCGATCCTGAAAGCCGAGGGCTGATTGCAAAGCCGCGCGCGGCAGGCTAACTCGCACCTCATGCCAAGATATGCGTTGAAAATCGAATATGACGGGCGCCCGTATTGCGGATGGCAGGCGCAGGCCGACCAGCCGTCGGTGCAAGGTGCGATCGAAGCGGCCCTTGATCGGCTAGAGCCGGACCTGCCCCGCATTGCCGCCGCCGGGCGCACGGATACAGGCGTCCATGCGACAGGTCAGGTGGCGCATTGCGACATGCATCGCGACTGGGCGCCGTTTCGTCTGATGGAGGCGCTCAATCACCATCTGCGCCCCGCACCTGTCGCGATCCTTGCCTGCGCAAAGGTAGATGACGGGTTCCACGCGCGATTTTCCGCAACCGAGCGGCACTATCTGTTCCGCCTGCTTGCACGGCGCGCACCGCCCACATTCGAGGCAGGCCAAGTCTGGCATATCCGCCACGCCCTGCAACTTGCCCCCATGCAAGAGGCAGCACGCCATCTGCTGGGCACGCATGATTTCACCACGTTCCGCGCAAGCCAATGTCAGGCGAAATCGCCGGTCAAGACACTGTATTGGCTTGAAATAACCAGCATTGACTTGCTGCATGGGCAGGAATTTCACTTTACCCTGCGCGCGCGGTCATTTCTGCACAATCAGGTGCGCAGCATTGTGGGCACGCTGGAACGTGTGGGTTCGGGTGCATGGGCACCCGCTGATGTGAAAACCGCGCTGGACGCACGCAACCGCGCCGCCTGCGGACCGGTCAGCCCGCCCGACGGCTTGTATCTGACCGAAGTGCGTTATCCTCAAGATCCGTTCTCAGGGTGAAGCGCGGTTTTTTGAGTATTTTTAGCAAGAAAATGAGGAAAAGCGCTCAATCCACTTCCTCGACCACGACCAGATCACGCTCCGCAGCCCCTTTGGCATAGCTCAGCGCGTCTTGATAGGCGGACGAATTGTAGCAGGCCACAGCCGCTTCGAGTGACGGGAACCGCGCCACGACATTGCGCGCGCGCTCGCGCCCCTCTAGCTGCACATAGCGCCCTGCGCGGGCCAGAAACACGCCGCCATGATCGGCAATCGCGCCTGTCGCACGTTTGGCGTATTCGCCATATGCCTCTGCATCGGTCACTTCAACATGGGCAATCCACAAGGCACTCATGCGCGCACTCCTTCCAGAACAGATTTTATTGCCGCCAGCGCGTGGTCGGCGCCAGCAATATCGGCCCCGCCGCCCTGCGCCATGTCAGGCCGGCCGCCGCCACCCTTGCCGCCCAGTTCCGCCACACAGACGCGCACCAGATCAACCGCCGAGATGCGATCGGTCAGATCCTTGGTAACACCTGCCGCTACGGCGGGCTTGGCCCCGGTATCGGCGATCAGCACCACCGCGCCAGAGCCGAGCTTTTCCTTCATCGCATCGATCAGCGCGGGCAGGTCCTTGCCGCTGACCCCTGTCATCACCTTGGCGATCACGCGCAAGCCACCCATGTCCTGAATGTCATCGCCCTGATCGCCCGATCCGCCAAGTGCAATCTGGCGCT
Source organism: Roseinatronobacter sp. (assembly GCA_007126715.1). Classification (GTDB taxonomy): domain Bacteria; phylum Pseudomonadota; class Alphaproteobacteria; order Rhodobacterales; family Rhodobacteraceae; genus Roseinatronobacter. The sequence continues at coordinate 5,773 of SLAT01000331.1, read as the reverse complement.
TGAGTTGCGCAATCTCGTTGGTCAGCGCGCGGCGCTCTTCCATCAGGGTCTTTACGCGGTCCGGCACGTCCTGCGCAGGCGCTTTCAGCAGCCCCGCAACTGCGCCAAGCCGCGTGTCCTGCGCGCGCAGATAGTCCAGCGCCGCCTGTCCGGTCAGCGCCTCGACCCGCCGGATACCCGCCGCCGAGGCACTGTCGCCAAGGCAGACGAATGCCCCGATATCGCCTGTGCGCGCGACATGTGTCCCCCCGCAAAGTTCCAGAGAATAGGTATGCCCATCCTGCCCTTTGCCGGAATTGCCCTCATGCCCCATCGAGACGACACGCACCTCATCGCCGTATTTTTCGCCAAACAGTGCCTGCGCCCCAAGCGCGCGGGCCTCATCGGGGGACATGATGCGTGTCTCGACCGATGTATTCTGGCGAATGTAGCGGTTCACGTCCGCCTCGACCTGCGCCACATCTTCGGCACTGAGCGCCGCACCATGGCTGAAATCGAAGCGCAGCCGGTCGGGCGCATTGAGCGAGCCCTTCTGCGACACATGATCGCCAAGCGCACGGCGCAACGCTTCGTGCAGCAGATGGGTCGCCGAATGGTTCGCCCTGATCGCGCTACGACGGCTGTGATCCACCTCCAGCTTGACCGGCTGGCCCTTGCATATCTCGCCTTCCGTCACACGCGCAACATGAATGAACACCCCCGCAATCTTGCGGGTGTCGCTCACCTCTGCGACGCCGGTGTTCGAGCGGATGAAGCCGGTATCACCCACCTGCCCGCCGGATTCGGCATAGAACGGGGTCTGGTTGGTGATGATCTGAACCTCGCCACCCGCGCGCTCGACCTCGGCCCCGTCGCAAACCAGCGCCATGACCTGCGCTTCGGCGCTTTCCATGTCATAGCCCAGAAACTCGGTCACGCCGGCACGCTCTGCCAGATCGAACCAGATCGCGGCATCCGCTGCCTCGCCCGAACCTGACCAGCTTGCCCGCGCGCGCGCCTTTTGTTCGGCCATCGCCGCGTCAAAGCCCGACACATCCACCGCGCGCCCCCGTTCGCGAAGCGCATCCTGCGTCAGATCCAGCGGAAAGCCGAATGTGTCATACAGCTTAAAGGCCGCATCACCGGGCAGTGTCGCCCCTTCGGCCAGCCCTTCCAGTTCTGCGTCCAGCAGTTTCAACCCGCGATCCAGCGTCTGGCGGAACCGCGTTTCTTCGGCGCGCAATGTCTCGGCGATCAGTGCCTGAGCCTCGCGCAATTCCATGTAATGGCCGCCCATCTGATGCACCAGCGCGGGCACCAGGCGGTGCATCAGCGGGTCTTGCGCACCCAACATATGTGCATGGCGCATCGCCCGGCGCATGATGCGGCGCAGCACATACCCGCGCCCGTCATTGGCAGGCATCACACCATCGGCAATCAGGAAAGAGGTTGCGCGCAGGTGATCGGCAATCACACGGTGGTGCATCTTGCCCGGTCCGTCAGGGTCCGAACTCGTGGCATGGGCAGATGCCTCTATCAAGGCGCGCATCAGGTCGGTGTCGTAATTGTCATGCTTGCCCTGTAGCAGCGCGCCAATCCGTTCAAGCCCCATACCTGTATCAATCGACTGGCGCGGCAACTCGGTCAGGCGGCCATCTTCATGCTGTTCACTCTGCATGAACACCAGATTCCAGATTTCAATGAAGCGGTCGCCATCTTCCTCGGGCGATCCGGGGGGGCCGCCCCAGATGCTTGGGCCGTGATCAAAGAAAATCTCGGTGCACGGCCCGCAAGGGCCTGTCGGCCCCATGCGCCAGAAATTGTCATCGGTCGGGATGCGGATGATGCGGTCATCGGACAGACCCGCCACCTTCTTCCATATCTCGGCGGCCTCGTCATCGGTGTGATAGACGGTGACAAGTAGCCGGTCCTTGGGGATGTCGAAATCGCGGGTCAGCAATTCCCATGCAAAGGGAATCGCTTCGGATTTGAAATAATCGCCAAAGCTGAAATTCCCCAACATCTCGAAAAACGTGTGGTGCCGCGCCGTGTAGCCAACATTATCAAGGTCATTATGCTTACCGCCTGCGCGCACACATTTCTGCGACGTGGTGGCGCGATTGTAATCGCGATGCTCCAGCCCGGTGAACACATTCTTGAATTGCACCATACCCGAATTGGTGAACATCAGCGTCGGGTCATTGCGCGGCACAAGGGGAGAGCTGTCCACGACCGCATGACCCTGCCGGGCGAAATAATCAAGGAAAGTCGAGCGGATATCATTGAGGCTGGCCATGATCTTCCTCCGGCGCGAATGCAAGTTGGCACGGTTTAGCCTTGCACGCGAAGGCTGTCCACACCTGTATCAGCCGATATCGCGCCCCTCATCACCCGACAGCTTGCACAAACGCGCATCGCGGGTAATTTCGCCATCGCGCACAACGCTGCACAAAATGCCCCGCAGCCGGAACGCGCGATGATCGGGTGCATTCACCCATTCCCACGCAGCCACACCATAGCGCGCCTTCCACTTGACGCAGGCATCATTGAAAATATCAGAGACACGCAGCACCGCACTGCCTGCCTGCAGCAATTGACCGGCGGGCAAGTTCTTCTCTGACAGGTCCATATCGGTTATGAAACTGTCGCCGGGATGCACCGTATTGCCGCGGTCACGCCAGACGAGGTCCAGAACCCGCTGTTGCAAGATGCAGATCTGAATGCCCGGGTCGGGCCTGCCGTCAGGCAGGCGCCGCCACGGCCGCGACGCCCACCGCTCTCCCGGAATGCCGTGATCTGCGGTGACATGGATCTTGTCGACAAATAGGCGCTTTCCATAGTCGGGCCGCAGACACAGGTGCGAAATCAGCCCCGCATCACTGGGGGCTGACAAGATATGCGGCACAGCCGCATCCAGTTCTGCGCGCGTTGCGTGCAAATTCGCCTCGTTCATTCCTCGAGAATGGAATCGTCACCCTCGCTCATATGGAAATCCAGCCCATGCGCAGCGCGAATCTTGTCTTCGATCTGCGTGGCAGTTTGCGGGTTTTCCTTCAGATAGGCTTTCGCATTCTCGCGCCCCTGCCCGATCCGCTCATCCCCGTAGGAATACCAGGCCCCCGATTTCTCGACGACACCGGCCTTTACGCCCAGATCCAGCAATTCACCGCGCTTCGAGATGCCCTCGCCATACATGATGTCGAATTCAACCTGTTTGAACGGCGGCGCGACCTTGTTTTTGACCACCTTTACACGGGTCTGGTTGCCCACAACCTCATCACGGTCCTTGATCGACCCGATCCGCCGAATATCCAGACGCACCGAGGCGTAGAACTTCAGCGCATTGCCGCCCGTCGTCGTTTCAGGAGAGCCGAACATGACCCCGATCTTCATGCGGATCTGGTTGATGAAGATCACCATGCAATTGGAGCGCGAAATCGAACTGGTCAGCTTGCGCATGGCCTGGCTCATCAGGCGGGCATGCACGCCCACCGAACTGTCGCCCATATCGCCCTCAAGCTCCGATTTCGGCGTCAGGGCAGCGACAGAATCGACCACCACCAGCGAAACCGCGCCGGAACGCACCAGCGTATCGACAATTTCCAACGCCTGCTCACCCGTATCGGGCTGCGAGATCAGCAATTCATCCAGATCGACGCCCAGCTTGCGGGCATATTGCGGGTCCAGCGCGTGTTCGGCATCGACGAAAGCACAGACCCCGCCTTTCTTCTGGGCTTCGGCCACGACATGCAGTGTCAGTGTCGTCTTGCCAGAGCTTTCCGGCCCATAAATCTCGATCACCCGCCCCTTGGGCAGCCCACCAATCCCCAGCGCGATATCAAGCCCCAAAGACCCTGATGAGATCGCCTCGATCTCGGTCACCGGGTTGTCACCGCCCAGTTTCATGATCGAGCCCTTGCCAAACTGCCGCTCAATCTGTGCCAGCGCTGAATCGAGCGCTTTTTGTTTTTCCGCCGTCCGTTTGTCGGTCATTGTCAAAAGGTCCGCCATTGCCATTTCCTTGCCCCTTATTTCACAGCGCGCCACGCGCGGCAATCGCCCGTTTGTTCGATAAATGTTCCATACACCATAAATAGGAACTTTGCGAGAACTTTAGTGCAGAATGTATCACCTTGCCACCTGAGGTTAGAAGCGATTGGTTAACAATTTCTTGCACATCGAGCCTTGCAGTCAACGCAACACGGGATTTCGCTAATCTCAGTGGTCATGCCAGCCAGCGTGCCTTACCTTGAACAGCAAGGGGGGAAACACCTGTAAGAAAGGGTTTCCAAATGACGAGCCTTACAACAAACATGCGCAACACTGCGCGACCGACTCTGCGCCAGATCAGCGAAAGCTTCTTCAACACCTTGGTGCGCATCGCAGAATTCTCGCCGAAATACCGCGCGGTAATGCATTTCAACGCCATGTCCGACGAAGACCTCGCAAAACTAGGTCTGACCCGCGCAGAAGTGGTGGACCGCATCTTTGGTGCACGAACCGGCCTGTAACAACCGCGCTTAACACTCCAGCATATCAAGTGCGCTGTCGCGAAACGCCGATTTCGTGCTTGGCACATGCGCGTGCAGCAAGGCGAATGCCCCCGGTGGCACCTCCGCTTGCTGCACCAGACAGGCGACAGCAGTCGCGAACACGGCCTGATCCACGGAGGGACACCAGATCACGCCTTCCATAATCCCAGCGCCTAACGCGCGGCCTAGATCCTCGTATCGGGTCGCGCGCGTTGTGAACAGCACTCCGCCTTGCGCATCCATTGGCGCCGCGAAAGCCGCCGCAAAGCCGGCAAAACGTGCAGGCCCAAGCACCTTGCCCGACTGCAACGCGCAGGCGCGTGCCAAAATATCGCTTCCCTGCTCCAGCGCATCCGCAAGCCTCTGGCACGCCTGCCGGTCTGCGCCCCGCCGAACCCTTATGGCGCGCGCAATATCTTGCGGTCCCGCGGCCATGACCTGCCCCAGCCCAGCGCCCTGATAGCTCGTGACCGGATGCGCGTCCTCGCTATAGGGCGCGCGCCAGTGTCCGGCGACAAAATGCGCAAACAAGCGTTCTGAAAAATCGTCAAACATGCGCTTGCCTAGCAGGCAGATTGCCCCATCGCCAGCCCTGCTTGCCAATCATCGCGCTTTGCGGCACCAAAGCGCGATGACACATATACCGGACATTCTGTGCATTGGCGCGGCCCATTGGGATATTATCGGCCACAGCCCCGCGCAGATAGGCCCGGGTGATGATGTGCCCGGCCATATCGAACAAACCCCCGGCGGGGTCGCGTTCAACATCGCAGGCACGCTTGCGCGGCTTGGGCTGCGTCCCGCACTGATTGCAGCAATCGGACAGGATATGGCGGGCACAGCCCTTGTCACCGCTATCAAGGTCGCCGCCATCGACACGCGCGGCCTTGTCATGCTGGAGGGCTGGCGCACCGATTCCTATCTTGCCATCGAGGGCGCAAATGGCCTTGTTGCCGCCATCGCAGGCTCTGCCGCGCTGGAGGCGCTGGACATCTCCTGCCTTGCCCCGCTGCATGACGGTCGGTTGGCAACCCGCGATGCGCCGTGGCGCGGGCCGGTCGTTCTGGACAGTGGCCTTTCCGGCGCGCTGCTGCAAGCGCTGGCGCTGGCCCCGGAACTCCACGGTGCAGACCTGCGCCTGACCGCAGCCTCGCCCGTCAAAGCGTTGCGTCTCAAGCCCTTTCTCGGCCGCCCCGGTTGCAGCTTCTACCTCAACCTCGCCGAAGCAGGCCAGCTTTGCGACACCACCTTTACCGACAGCG
>SLAT01000188.1 GCA_007126715.1 Roseinatronobacter sp. | reverse complement strand
TAAGGAAAGGCACCTGTTTGACAGGTTAAATGTTGATGCAAAAAAAAGGCCGCACTTGCGAGGTGCGGCCTAGTATAAATTTAAATTCAGTTGGTTACTTCGCTTTTGCCATAGCCGAGGCCGTGTCCAGCATCCGGTTTGAAAAGCCCCATTCGTTGTCATACCATGACAGGATGCGCACCATCCGCCCCTCCAATACCTTGGTCTGGTCCAGATGGACGATCGAGGAATGTGGATCGTGATTGAAATCCATCGAGACATTGGGCTGATCGGTCACGCCAAGCACGCCTTTCAGAGGACCGGATTTGGCAGCGGCGACAATCGCAGCATTGATCTCTTCGACGGTCACATCGCGCGCTGCCTCAAAAGTCAGATCCACCGCCGAGACATTGGGCGTGGGCACTCGGATGGCAACACCGTCCAGCTTTCCGGCCAGTTCCGGCAGCACCAGACCCACAGCTTTTGCCGCCCCTGTACTTGTGGGGATCATGCTCATGGCGGCGGCGCGGGCGCGGTACATATCCTTGTGCATCGTGTCCAGTGTAGGCTGGTCGCCGGTATAGCTGTGGATCGTGGTCATGAACCCGCGTGAAATACCAACCGCGTCGTTTAACACTTTTGCCACCGGGGCCAGACAATTGGTTGTGCAAGACCCGTTCGACACGATCCTGTCGCCTGCAGTCAGGCTGTCATGGTTCACACCGTAAACGATCGTCTTGTCCGCACCTTTGGACGGGGCCGAAACGAGCACTTTGCCTGCACGCGCCAGATGCAACCCGGCTTTGTCAGCATCGGTAAAGATGCCAGTGCATTCCAGCACGATGTCGATATCATTCCACGGCAAGTCAGCGGGATTGCGCTCTGATGTGACCTTGATGGCGCCGCGCCCGACATCTATGCTGTTGCCATCTACCGTCACCTCGGATGGAAAACGACCGTGAACAGAGTCGAATCGAAGCAGGTGAGCATTGCTTTCGACCGGGCCAAGATCGTTGATCGCAACGATCTCGAGATCATCGCGCTGTTGCTCTACCAGAGCGCGAAGCACAAGCCGCCCGATCCGGCCAAACCCGTTGATTGCAAGACGTGTGGTCATTGTCCTCTCCTCGCATATGCATGTGTTTGCGCTAACACGAAGCGCAGACAGAATTCAAGCCTGTTACGCGCCCAGTGCAAGTGCTGCGCCTGCGCAACTTAGCAGATTACACAGCCCTGCGCGCGCGTGGGTTTGGCTGGCTCATAGCCTGCGCCCATTAGCCGGAAAATTCCGCCTGCCACGTCAATTACCGGAACATCCAGTGAAGGGGCGATCATGCGCGCGGCACGTGCGGTTCTGTTTCCTGTCCGGCAAATCAGCGCGACGGGCTGGCCCGGTTGCAGATGCGGCTGCAACGCTTCCATAAAACTTGCCGGATCATTGAAAGTGAGAAGCAGTGCATTTGGCAAAACGCCCGTCTCGACCCATTCCTGCGGCTGACGAATATCGACAAGCAAGATCGGCACTTCTTGCAACTGTTGCGCCGATGGTTCGGCCGTATAGATTTGTTGCGCTGTTGCGGGCGCAACGAACAAAAACACGGCAAATAGGGTCAGGGCAATACGGCGCATAAATAGACCTCTTTGATTTTGTGAATATATACGCGGATTGAAGCGATCAGAAAAGGCGACAATTCATCACAATATAAAAACCCGCCACAGCATGGCGGGTTTCGGGCAGTTTGCGAAAAGAGATATGCACCTAGTGGATCAGGCGCCCCATTGCGGCTGCAACATCGGCCATGCGGCAAGAGAAGCCCCATTCATTGTCATACCAAGCCAACACGCGCACAGTGCGGCGGCCAACTACCTTGGTCTGATCAGGCGCAAAGATAGAAGAGTAGGGCGTGTGATTGAAGTCGATCGAGACTTTTGGCTCCGGGTCGTAGGACAGGACAGCGCCCATCGCTCCGGCTGCGGCTTCGCGCACGATCTCGTTTACATCGTCTACAGTAACATCGCGGCCTGCCTGAAAGGTCAGGTCAACTGCGCTGACATTCGGGGTGGGCACACGAAGCGCTGTACCGTCAAGTTTGCCGGCCAGTTCCGGCAGCACCTCGCCCAGAGCTTTCGCGGCACCGGTCGAAGTGGGGATCATCGCCATGGCTGCTGCGCGCGCGCGGTAAAGATCCTTGTGGCGGCGGTCCAGTGTCGGCTGGTCGCCGGTGTAGCTATGCACGGTTGTCATGATCCCGGACTCGATGCCAATCGCGTCATTAAGCACCTTTGCCAGCGGGGCCAGACAGTTGGTTGTGCACGATCCGTTCGACACGACCAGATGTTCGGGGCGCAACAGGCGGTGGTTCACGCCGTAAACGATTGTCGCATCCGCATTCTTTGCAGGGGCTGAAACCAAAACGCGGCTGGCACCGCGCGTCAGGTGGACTGCAGCCTTGTCACGGTCGTTGAACTTGCCGGTGCATTCCAGCACCACATCTATGCCGTCCCAATCCAGTTCTTCCGGGTCATAGGTTGACATGACCTTGATCGGCCCGCGCCCCAGATCCAGCGTGTCGCCCTCAACCCGGATCGTGCCGGGGAAGCGACCATGAACCGAGTCATACTTCAGAAGATGCGCGTTAGTTTCGATTGGCCCGGTCGCGTTGATCCGCACAACCTCGACGTCGTTGCGTGCGCTTTCGGCAATATGCGCCAAGGTACAACGCCCGATCCGCCCGAAACCGTTAATCCCGATTGTGATGGTCATGCCTGATACTCCGCGCTGTGCCGTTAAGCAGGGTATACCCAGCACAGGCTGTCGAAAAAAGGGCGAAAACCGTCACATAGAATGTCGTTAGCGCAATCTTCCAATGGTAGCGCCACCTTTTGCCACCTGTTTCATCCCAGAGTTGCTTTTTGTCGGCTTGCGCTGCCTTGCGCCGCGTTGCATGTAGGGACAGGGCAAGGCAGTAGCAGGGCGAAGGCATTTTGGCTTTTCTGGAAAACATCTTCAGCCTGATTGACATGCGATCGTTTTCGTCAGTCTGGTTCTGGATCGTGCTTGCGCTGTATTGGTCGGCGGCCAGCCAGTTTGTGCTGGGGGCATCGTTTGATCTGATTATGCGTGCCCGCAAGGACGCTGGACAGAATATGGATGACCTGCAAACGCTTGTTGCCATTCATGTGCGCCGAAAGCTGACTCTGATGCGGCGGACGGGACACTGGATCGTCGGTTTTGCCGCGGCGCTGCTGACATTGATCGTTATGCTTGCGTTTGTTTACTGGCTGGAAATTGCACAGGCAGTTTTCTTTCTGATCTTTCCAATGATGCTGGTGCGGTTGTTGGAATTGCGCTTGTCGTTCCGCATAGAGCGAGAAGCCCTACATGGTGCGAAACTGTGTCGTGCATTGCTGCGGTTCCGGTTCTGGGTACAGTTCCTTGGTGTGATCACGATCTTCATCACGGCCATATGGGGCATGTTACATGTCTTGTCGCGCTCTGCATTGAGTTTCTGAGCAAGGCATCAAGACGCAGCCGAACGGGTATCTGTGGTAAAGGACCAGTATAGCATGACTGTAGCACATGAAAAAATCATCATGGGCGGCGCGCCTGAAGGCTATGACGCGCAATTACTGGCACGCGAGGTGGCGCGGACAGGGCAGAGTGTCGTTCATGTCGCGCGCGATGACAAACGTGCAGAGGCAATGGCGCAAGCACTGTCTTTTTGCGCCCCGGACCTGAGCGTGCTGCGGTTTCCGGCCTGGGATTGTCTGGCCTATGACCGTGTCTCGCCCAACCCGGAAATCGCCTCGAACCGGATGGCTACGCTCGCGGCGCTCGCGCATGGGGTGCCGGGCCGGTTCATCTTGTTGACCACATTATCAGCGGCGCAACAACGCGTGCCCGCGCGCGATGTTGTCGCGCGCGCATCTTTCCGCGCCGAGGTGGGGCGGCGCATTGACGAAGCATCGCTGCGCAACTGGTTGGTGCGTATGGGGTTTTCACAATCTCCCACGGTCACCGAGCCGGGTGATTTTGCGATACGCGGCGGCATTTTCGACATCTACCCACCAGGCGAAACCGGCCCCGTCCGGCTGGATCTGTTTGGCGATGTGCTGGACGGTGCGCGGCGCTTTGATCCGGCCACCCAGCGTAGCCTTGAAAAACTGCGGGTAGTGGAATTTGCGCCTGTCTCAGAGATCATTCTGGATGAAGCGGCGATCACCCGCTTCCGCCAGAATTACAGGATCGAATTTGGGGCCGCCACCAGCGATGACCCGCTTTATGAAGCGGTCAGCGCGGGGCGCAAGCATCAGGGCATGGAGCATTGGCTGCCATTTTTCCATGACCGGATGGAGACGCTGTTCGATTACATGCCGGGTGCGGCAGTCTTGCTTGACGACCAGCTAGAGGCTGCGCGCGCCTCTCGCTGGGAAGGGATTACAGACCAGTATGACGCGCGCAGTGAGGCGATGCGCGCCAAGGGCCGGCTGGACACGGTTTACAAGCCATGTCCACCGGGGTTGCTGTATCTGGATGATGCAAGCTGGCTGGGCGCGCTGGATGGACGCCGCGTTATTCAGTTAAACCCGATGAAAACCGCGCCGGGGCCGGGTGTGCTGGATGCGGGAGGGCGCGCAGGGCGCAATTTCGCGCCCCAACGCCTTGCGGGAGAGAATGTGTTTGACGCTTTGGCCGACCACCTGGCTGAACGGCGCAAAGTCTCGCAAGTGGTGATTGCCAGCCATTCCGAGGGCGCGCGCGACCGGCTGTCGGGCCTGCTGGAAGACCATGGTGCAACTGGCGCGCAGATGATCAGCAGCGCGCGCGATATGGATGAGGGGAAGGGCGCGCTGTATCTTGCAATCTGGCCGCTGGATGCGGGATATGAGGCACCCGGCCTGACGGTCATTTCGGAACAGGATGTGCTGGGCGACCGTCTGGTCAGCCGTACCAAGCGGCGCAAGCGTGCGGAAAACTTCCTGACCGAGGCGCAGACCCTCTCGCCGGGGGATCTGATCGTGCATGTCGATCATGGGGTCGGGCGCTATACTGGGTTGGAAACGATCACCGCAATGGGCGCGCCGCATGAATGCATCGCGCTGGAATATGCTGGCGGTGACAGGCTGTTTCTGCCGGTCGAGAATATCGAACTGCTCTCGCGCTATGGGCACGAGGAGGGGCTGCTTGATCGCCTTGGCGGGGGCGCATGGCAGGCCAAGAAAGCCAAGCTGAAGCAACGCATCCGCGAGATTGCCGACAAGCTGATCCGCATTGCCGCCGAGCGCCAGTTGCGTAAAGCGCCCCACTTTACCGCTCCCGATGGCATGTGGGAGGAATTTCTGGCCCGTTTTCCCTATGCCGAAACCGATGACCAGCTTCGCGCCATCGAGGATGTGCTGGATGACTTTGACTCTGGTCGCCCGATGGACCGGCTGGTTGTCGGCGATGTGGGCTTTGGCAAGACCGAAGTGGCAATGCGCGCGGCCTTCATTGCGGCTATGTCGGGTGTTCAGGTTGCGGTAATCGCGCCCACCACATTGCTGGCACGCCAGCATTACAAGACCTTCGCCGACCGCTTCCGCGGGTTTCCGATCAATGTGCGGCCCTTGTCGCGCTTTGTCAGCGCCAAAGATGCCAACACCACGCGCGAGGGCTTGGCAAAGGGCACGGTCGATATCTGCATCGGCACCCATGCGTTGCTCGCAAAGGGCGTGAAATTTTCCAATCTGGGGCTGCTGGTCATCGATGAGGAACAGCATTTCGGGGTAGGCCATAAGGAGCGGCTGAAAGAGTTGCGCAGCGACATTCATGTGCTTACCCTGACCGCCACACCCATCCCGCGAACGCTGCAACTTTCGCTTACAGGGGTGCGGGATCTATCCATCATCCAGACCCCGCCCGTGGACCGTCTGGCGATCCGTACCTATGTCAGCGAGTTTGATACGCTTACCTTGCGCGAAGGGCTGCTGCGCGAGCATTATCGCGGCGGGCAGTCGTTCTTTGTCGTTCCGCGCATTGCTGACCTGCCCGAGATCGAAGAGTTCCTACGCACACATGTTCCCGAATTGAGCTATGTCATCGCCAATGGCCAGATGCCCGCAGGCGAGTTGGATACGCGTATGAACGCCTTTTACGACGGGAAATATGATGTGCTGCTCGCGACATCCATCGTTGAATCCGGCCTTGATATTCCGCGCGCCAATACGATGATCGTGCATCGCGCCGATATGTTCGGGCTGTCGCAGCTTTATCAGATCCGGGGCCGGGTAGGGCGCGCCAAGACCCGTGCCTATTGCTTCCTGACCACCAAACCCCGCGCGCCCTTGACCCCGCAGGCGCAAAAGCGGCTGAAATTGTTGGCAAGCCTCGACAGTCTGGGGGCGGGTTTTAACCTGGCCAGCCACGATATGGACCTGCGTGGCGCGGGGAATATTCTGGGCGAGGAACAGTCCGGCCACATCAAAGAGGTGGGCTATGAACTGTACCAACAGATGCTGGAAGAGACGATCGCAAAGATCCGCTCTGGCGAGATTGCGGATGTCACTGATCTGGACGGACAATGGGCACCGACCATCAATCTGGGTGTGCCGGTGCTGATCCCCGAAGCCTATGTGCCGGATCTGGATGTCAGGCTGGGGTTGTATCGCCGCCTGTCTGGCTTGACGACCAAGGTCGATCTCGAAGGATTCGCTGCTGAACTGATTGACCGGTTCGGAAAATTGCCCCGAGAGGTGAACACGCTTCTGGCGGTCATGCGGATCAAGGCAGAATGCAAGCGCGCGGGCATTGCCAAATTTGACGCAGGTCCCAAAGGGGCGACAATCCAGTTTCACAATGATAAGTTTGCCAACCCGGCTGGGCTGGTGGCTTTCGTGCAGGATCAGAACGGGTTGGCGAAAATTCGTGATAATAAAATTGTCATCCGCCGGGACTGGAGCACTGAAAAGGAACGTGTGCGGGGCGCTTTTGCCATTGCGCGCGATCTGGCAGCGCAGGCCGCAGGCTGAAAAGAAAGCACCCAGCAAAACGCTGGGTGCTCTTGTGAAATCAAGGTCTCGGAGTATCGCACTACGCGCGATGCGCGATCACGGTGTTTCGCCCTCAAAATCGTCGTGTTCGTCGTCCTTGCAGTAATCTTGGTCAGATACCAGACAGTTGCAAAGATTGGCGATGGTTTCATCATCTGCGAAGGGATAATCTACTTCGATATCCTCGAAGCTGTCATCGTCAGGTTTTGAAATTGTAACCTTGGTGATGGAGGCTATCGGGTCGATCGTCCCAACCTCAGGGAAGTCTTCTTCGAGTTCCTTGAGTTCAGCCAGCACCTCCTCAAAGACAGCATCAAAATCAGGATTTTCCGGATCAAAACCTTCCGGTGCTTCAATGGTTATAGACAAATCCACGCCAGCGGCTTTGCAATTGACGTCGAATTCCAGCAAGACTGTATCATTGTTGTCATCATCGTCATCGTCGTCAACCAGATCATCGTCAGTCAGATCTTTTTTGCAAATCTTGTCATACAGCTTGTCGAACTTCGACTGATACTTATCCGCCTTCCACTCAAGCTTGAGGGCTTTCTTTTCGCCCAGCTTCTCGATCTTGGAGGCCTTCAACTCGCCTGCTCGCTCTGTCTTGGCGGCAAGATGGCTAAACCCGTGTGCTTCAAGTTTTGCGGCTTTCGCCTGATAGTGATCCCGAATCCAGTCTGCCTTGTCCTGATACTTGTCCCGGACGCAATTCGCCTTGTCTTCGTATTTGGCGATTTTCTTCTCGTATTTCTCGCAGAGTTTCTCGGCCTTCTTCTCCAGAAGCGCGTGCTTCTTCTCTAGCTTTTTCTCGAGAAACGTTTTTTTCTTAACCAGTTTACTTTCAAAGATTGAATGCTTTTTAGCAGACAGCTTTCTCAATAAAGACATAATTGAACCCCAAAACCTTTATGCAATTTTAGCACATTAACACGATTTCGTGACGCAGCAACCTACGGGATTGGCAAGTTCGTGAAACACTCTGTTTCGGAAAAAGATGAAATTATGCACTTTTCATGATCTTTCGCGCCATGTTCAGTCGGTCGGTCACGCCAGGTGATTTGCGGGAATACGCGACCAGTGCGCTCAATATTTAGGTCTTTCATCCAGTCAAATTCGACCACAAAAAAACCCCGGTGGATACCGGGGTTTTCTCATTCTCATTCTTCAGATCAGGCGCTTGGCTCTGGCTCCAGTCCGCCATCGTCGTCATCGCGCTTTCGTCCCCGCGTCTTTGGAACCGCCGCGACAGAGGGCGTGCCGCTTGATGGTGTCCCCTCATCGTCGTCGCCGCGGTCAAGGGTTTCGCCGCGCATCACGCGCGCAATTTCTGGCCCAGTCAGAGTTTCATATTCAAGAAGTCCCTGCGCCAGATTTTCCAACTCGCTGCGACGTTCGGTCAGGATTTTCTTGGCGGTTTCATAACCTTCATTGACCAACTGTCTGACCTTGTCATCAATCATCTTCTGAGTGATGCCAGAATGGTTGGAACCCCCACCATAATTGCCCAGATAGCTTTGCTGCTCGTTGGCATAGTCAACATAGCCCAACTCTTCATCAAAGCCGAACTGGGTGACCATCGCACGGGCAATCTTGGTGACCTGCTGGATGTCGCTTGCCGCGCCCGAGGTGACGGCATCGGAGCCAAAGACCAGTTCTTCAGCCACGCGCCCGCCCATTGCCATCGCGATCTTGGATTTGTACTTGCGATAGCTGACCGAAAGCTGGTCGCGCTCTGGCAAGGACAGCACCAGACCAAGTGCGCGTCCGCGCGGTATGATGGTCGCTTTGTGGATCGGGTCGTGCTCTGGCACATGCAGGCCGACAACCGCGTGACCTGCCTCGTGATAGGCGGTCAGCTTCTTTTCATCCTCGCTCATGACCATGGATCGGCGTTCTGCACCCATCATGACCTTGTCCTTGGCGTTTTCGAAATCGTCCATAACAACGAAGCGGCGATTTGACCGCGCCGCCATCAGGGCAGCCTCATTCACAAGGTTGGCCAGATCCGCACCTGAAAAGCCGGGTGTCCCGCGCGCAATGATGCGCAAATCAACATTCGGGCCCAGCGGCACCTTGCGCGCGTGAACGCCCAGAATACGCTCGCGGCCTTTGATGTCGGGGTTGGGCACCTGCACCTGACGGTCAAAGCGACCGGGGCGCAGCAGGGCAGGGTCAAGCACGTCGGGGCGGTTCGTTGCCGCGACGATGATGATGCCCTCATTGGCCTCAAACCCGTCCATTTCGACCAGAAGCTGGTTCAGCGTCTGCTCGCGTTCGTCATTGCCGCCGCCATAGCCGACACCACGCGACCGGCCCACGGCGTCAATCTCGTCGATGAACACGATGCAAGGCGCGTTCTTCTTGGCCTGTTCGAACATGTCGCGTACGCGGCTTGCGCCGACACCCACGAACATTTCCACGAAATCAGAGCCTGAGATGGTGAAGAAGGGCACGCCCGCTTCGCCTGCAATTGCACGTGCCAAAAGTGTTTTACCTGTGCCCGGTGGGCCGACAAGTAGCGCGCCTTTGGGTATTTTGCCGCCAAGACGGGAGAATTTTTGCGGGTTGCGCAGAAACTCGACAATCTCTTCAAGCTCGTCCTTGGCTTCGTCTATACCTG
>SLAT01000046.1 GCA_007126715.1 Roseinatronobacter sp. | reverse complement strand
GAACACAGAGGGGCGCGGCTGATGCCGCGCCCCTCTGTGTTCCCCCACTTGATGCGCTTTGCCGCTGGCAAAGCGCGCCGGATGGGCTGGCGCCATCGCGGCCAGTTACATTTCCTCAACCATCACGACACCCCCAAGCGACTTCACTGCCCCTTTGATCTGCGGCGTGATGGCGAACATCTGCCCGGTGTCGATGTCATATTCCTGACCATGCGTAATATCGGTCACGCAGAACCAAAGCGGGCCGCGCGCACGCGCTGGCCCTTCCTTGTAGCGCGCCAGCAATGCGGCCACCGAGGTGATCGCGTCGGGCGTTTCAATATGAATGCGCAATCCTGCCGCCCCGGCATCCGCCACCACCGAGTCGATCGGCTGAATACCACGCGCCAGCAGTTTCAGGGTTTCCGCTTCCATTGTTGCCTCGACCGTCAGGACAACATTCTGCCCTGTCTCCAGATACTGGCGCCCGGCCTCCAGCGTGTCGGAAAAGACAGTGACCTCATAAAGCCCGGTCGGGTCGGAGAGCTGCACGAAAGCGAAGCGGTTGCCGCGTGCTGATTTACGTTCCTGCCGCCCCGAAACTGCCCCCGCGATCTTGGCGACAAACGCCCCCTCTGCGGCTTTCTTCTCGACCTCGGCAAGGGTGAGCACCTGTTTTCGCTTCAACGGGCCTGCATAGTCATCCAGCGGATGGCCGGACAGGTAAAAGCCCACGGCCTGATGTTCATGCCCCAACCGTTCTGTCGGCAGCCAATCATCCACCTGTGCAAGGCGCGGTTCGGGAATATCCTCGCCCGCTTCGCCAAACAGTGACACCTGATTAGAGGCGCGCGCCTCGTGAATTGCAGCGGAATAGGTGACCAGTTTGTCCAGGCTCTCGAATACGCGGCGGCGGTTGCGGTCCAGATGGTCAAACGCCCCTGCGCGCGCCAGCATTTCCAGCGGTCGCTTGCCCACGCGTTTAAGGTCTACGCGGCGGGCAAGGTCGAAGATCGTGGCAAAGGGCCTGTCGCCGCGCGCCTCTACGATCAGGCGCATGGCCTCGACGCCCACATTCTTGAGTGCGCCAAGGCCGTAAACCAGCGCACCGTCCTGCACATCGAACCGCGCGCGAGAGCGGTTGGCGCAAGGGGGCACGACCTCGATCTCCAGCCGGTCGACTTCGCGTTTATAGACTGCCAGCTTGTCGGTCAGGTGCAAATCGCAATTCATCACACCGGCCATGAATTCGACCGGGTAATTCGCCTTCAGATAGGCGGTCTGATAGCTGACCACCGCATAGGCGGCGGCGTGGGATTTGTTGAAGCCGTAATTTGCGAATTTCTCCAACAGGTCGAAGACTTCGCCCGCCTTTTTCTCATCAACCCCGTTGGCAATTGCCCCTTTCACGAATTTGGGGCGTTCCTTGGCCATTTCTTCGGCGATTTTCTTGCCCATAGCGCGGCGCAGAAGGTCGGCACCGCCGAGCGAATACCCGGCCATGACCTGCGCGATCTGCATCACCTGTTCCTGATAGACGATAATGCCTTGGGTTTCTTCCAGAATGAAATCAATCGAAGGGTGAATCGACTCCAATGGCTTCAACCCGTTCTTCACCTCGCAATAGGTGGGGATATTCTCCATCGGGCCGGGGCGATATAGCGCAACAAGGGCGACGATATCTTCGATACAGGTCGGTTTCATGCGCCGCAGCGCATCCATCATGCCAGAGCTTTCCACCTGAAACACAGCGACAGTGCGGGCGGACGCATAGAGCTTGTAGGTCGCTTCATCATCCAGCGGGATATGGGATATATCCAGATCAACCCCGCGACGGCGCAGCACCTCGATGGCGTTCTGAATGACCGTCAGGGTTTTCAGGCCCAGAAAGTCGAATTTCACCAGCCCCGCTTGTTCGACCCATTTCATGTTGAATTGCGTGGCGGGCATGTCAGAGCGCTGGTCGCGATAGAGCGGCACCAGTTCGTCCAGCGGACGGTCGCCAATGACAACACCGGCCGCATGGGTCGACGCGTTGCGCAACAGCCCTTCGACTTTTTGCGCATGGGTCAGAAGCCGGTCTACAACCTCTTCTGATTTTGCCATCTCGCGCAAGCGCGGCTCGTCTGCCAGTGCCTTTTCGATGCTGACAGGCTTCACCCCCTCAACCGGGATCAGCTTGGACAGTTTGTCGACTTGCCCATAGGGCAGCTGCAGCACGCGTCCGATATCGCGCACCGCCGCCTTGGACAGCAGCGCGCCGAATGTGATGATCTGGCCGACCTTGTCATGGCCATATTTTTCCTGAGTGTAGCGGATCACTTCTTCGCGGCGGTCCATGCAGAAGTCGATGTCGAAATCCGGCATGGACACACGTTCGGGGTTCAGGAACCGCTCGAACAGCAGCGCATAACGCAGCGGATCAAGGTCAGTGATGGTCAGCGCATAGGCGACCAGACTGCCCGCCCCGGACCCGCGACCGGGGCCAACAGGAATGTCATTGTCCTTGGCCCATTTGATGAAATCGGCCACGATCAGGAAGTAACCGGGAAAGCCCATTCCCTCGATGATGCCCAACTCGAATTCCAGCCGCGCCTCGTATTCCTCAACCGGGGCAGCATGGGGGATCACGGCCAGACGTGCGGCCAACCCTTCCTTGGCCTGACGCCGCAATTCCTCAACCTCGTCATCGGCAAAACGCGGCAGGATGGGGGCGCGCTTTTCAGCCTTGTAGGCGCAGCGCTGGGCGATCTCGACAGTATTTTCCAACGCTTCGGGCAGATCGGCAAAAAGTGCCGCCATCTCTTCGGGCGATTTCAGATAATGTTGCGGTGTCAGGCGACGGCGCGGCGCGGCTTGATCGACATAGGAACCTTCCTTGATGCAAAGCAGCGCATCATGGGCCTCATACATGTCGGATTTCGGGAAATAGGCGTCATTTGTGGCCACAAGTGGCAGGTCCAGTGCATAGGCCATCTCGACAAAGGCGCGCTCGGTCACGCGCTCTGCCTCCATCATCTGGCCATCGCCATCAGCATGGCGCTGCAACTCGACATAAAGCCGGTCAGGATAGGTCTTTGCCAGAAATTCCATTAGGGCGCGGGCTTTGGGCATCTGGTTGGTCTGGATCAGCTTGCCCACGGCCCCTTCGGCCCCACCGGACAGGCAAATCAGACCTTCGGAATACTGTTCCAACTCTTCCAAAGTGACCTGCGGCACTGCCCGATCTTTGGGCAGATAGAGGCAGGAATTCAGCTTCATCAGGTTCATATAGCCGCGCTCGGACTGCGCCAGCAGCACAACGGGCGCGGGCATGCGCAGCTTTTCACCCGGTGCTGGCGGGTCATAGGCAACCGAGATCTGACAGCCCAGTATAGGCTGAAGCCCTGTAGCCGAGGCGAGAACCGAAAATTCCAACGCGGCGAACATGTTGTCGGTATCGGTCACAGCAAGTGCCGGATAGCCTTTGGCAACACTGTCCTTTACCAGTTTCTTAAGCGGGATCGCGCCCTCCAGCAGGGAATATTCCGTATGGGTGCGCAGGTGGATGAAGCGAGGTGTCTGGGTCATGGCATGACTATAGGGCGTGCGGGCAAGGCGTGAAAGGGATCATTGATTATCAATCAGGCATTGATTCAGTCTCGCCAGTCTGGGATTAGTTTTTTCTTGTGTCACGGCCCCCATGCGGCTTTGCTGGTGCGAACGAGAATGCCTGAAAAGGGCGAAGTCAGGGAGAATATGTTGTATGCGCATGCCATTGCTGCGCCTTGAGGGGCTGACAAAGGCTTATCCCGGCGTTGTGGCCAATGACGATGTCTCTTTCGAGATTGGAACGGGGCAGATTCACGCGCTTCTTGGCGAGAATGGTGCAGGCAAATCTACGCTGGTGAAAATGATCTATGGGCTGGTCAAGCCGGACAAAGGCAGCATGACCTTGCGCGGCCAGTCTTTTGCGCCGACCCAACCCTCGGATGCGCGGCGCAATGGCGTGGCGATGGTGTTCCAGCATTTCAGTCTGTTCGACGCGATGGATGTGGCCGAAAATGTAGCTCTGGGTATGGAAAACCCGCCGCCGCTGCGCGATCTGGCGCGCCGTATTCGTGATGTGTCCGAAGATTACGGCCTGCCACTGGACCCGTCCCGGCTGGTTGGTGAACTTTCGGCAGGAGAGCGGCAGCGCGTGGAAATTGTCCGCTGTCTGCTGCAAGACCCCAAGCTGTTGATCATGGACGAGCCGACCTCGGTGCTGACCCCGCAAGAAGTCGAGATCCTGTTTCGCACGCTGCGAAAGCTGTCCTCTGAAGGAACATCAATTCTCTATATCTCTCACAAGTTGGAAGAAATCCGCGCCCTATGTGACGAAGCCACCATCCTGCGCGGTGGCCGCAAGATCGCGACATGTGACCCGCGCGAGAAATCGGCCCGCGAACTGGCCGAACTGATGGTGGGCCAAGTGCTGCACCCGCCAGAGCGGCCCGCGCGGCCCGTGGGCGATGTGGTCCTGAGCGTCGACAAGCTGTCGCTTAAATCCAACAACCCTTTTGGCACGTCTTTGAAAGACATCTCGTTCAGCTTGCGCGCGGGCGAAGTGTTGGGAATTGCCGGGGTCGCGGGCAATGGGCAGGATGAATTGCTGCTCATGCTCTCGGGCGAGTTGCTTTCGCCATCCGCGCAGGTCCAGCTAAAAGGGTTGCCGGTGGGCCATCTGGGGCCAAACGGACGGCGCAAGCGCGGGTTGGTCAGCGCCCCTGAAGAACGCCTTGGGCACGCTGCGGCCCCGGATATGAGCCTGACCTCCAATGCGCTGTTATCAGCAAGTGAACGCAAGGGGCTGGCAAAGAACGGCTTCATAGACTGGCCCGCGACCGAGGCATTTGCCCGCCAGATCATCGCACGGTTTGATGTGCGCACCCCCGGCACGCATGTTCTGGCGCGCGCGCTGTCGGGTGGGAATTTGCAGAAGTTCGTCATCGGCCGCGAGATCGAGCTTGATCCTGATGTGATTGTCGTCAACCAGCCGACATGGGGCGTAGATGCCGCTGCCGCCGCGACCATCCGTCAGGCACTCTTGGATCTGGCAGGCAAGGGGGCGGGCGTGTTGGTGATTTCGCAAGATCTGGATGAATTGCTGGAAGTGGCCGACAGTTTCGCTGCGTTGAACGAAGGGCGCCTGACTGCGGTGCGGCCCGCGCGTGGGCTGACGGTGGAAGAGATTGGCCTGATGATGGGGGGTGCAGGTGACATGCATGTAGCACATGAGGCAAGCGCATGATCCGGCTTGAGAAACGCAAGGAGCCGTCGAAATTCTGGCGCATTGCAAACCCGTTTCTGGCCGTTGCCCTGACAATGTTTGCAGGGGGGGTCATGTTTGCCATGCTGGGCAAAGACCCGATTGTCGCCATCCGGCTGATCTTCTTTGACCCCATCTTTTCAGAGACATTCGCCAGCTATTCACGCCCGCAACTTCTGATAAAATCCGCCCCCCTGATCCTGATTGCAGTGGGGCTGGCTATCGGGTTCAAGGCCAATGTCTGGAATATCGGGGCCGAGGGGCAGTATATCATAGGTGCGCTGTTTGGCGCTGGTGTGGCGCTTGCGTTTTTTCCTGCGCCGGGTTGGTATGTCTTCCCACTCATGGTGCTTGCGGGCGCGCTTGGCGGCTTTCTTTGGGCGATGATCCCGGCCATACTGAAGACGCGTTTCAACACCAATGAAATCCTTGTGTCGTTGTTGCTGGTCTATGTGGCCGAGCGTATTCTTGCCGCAATGGCGCTGGGCCTGATGCGCAATCCCGACCAGCCCGGCTTTCCCGGATCGCGCGACCTGCGCCGTTACGAGGCCGCGCATAATGCCGAACTTATTGCAAATACCGGAATGCATTGGGGTGTAGTTGCGGCCATCATTGCGGTTATCTTCGCCTATGTGATGATGACACGGCACATGTTGGGGTTTCACGTCCAGCTTGCCGGTCAAGCGCCACGTGCCGCGCGTTTTGGCGGTGTTGCGCCCGCGCGGCTGGTGGTGGTCTGTCTGGGAATTGCGGGGGCGCTTGCCGGGCTTGCCGGTATGTTCGAGGTTTCCGGCCCCGGTGGGCAGGTGCGGATCGAGTTTGCCAGCGGATATGGCTTCACCGCGATTATCGTGGCCTTTCTGGGCCGATTGAACCCGCTGGGTATTGTGCTGGCAGGGTTCTTGCTGGGGCTGACCTATATCGGGGGTGAGTTGGGGCAGATGATGCTGCAACTGCCCGGTGCTGCGATACAGGTGTTTCAGGGAATGCTGCTGTTCTTTCTGCTCGCGCTGGATTTCCAGACCAATTACCGGATACGCCTGACACAAGGAATGCGCGCATGATCCTGGGCTCTATCAACCCCGCTGTCCTGCTGGCTGCCCTGATGGTTGCTGCAACTCCGATCCTGCTGGCCGCGATTGGCGAATTGGTGGTGGAAAAAGCAGGTGTTCTGAACCTTGGTGTCGAGGGGATGATGATCATGGGCGCCTGTGTCGGTTTCATCGTTGCCGTCAACACCGGCAGCCCGATCATCGGTTTTTTCGGGGCCGCGCTGGGGGGCGTGGCGCTGTCTTTGCTGTTTGCGCTGTTGACACAGGCGTTGATGACGAATCAGGTCGCATCTGGCTTGGCGCTGACCTTGTTCGGACTGGGGCTGACCGCCCTTCTGGGTCAGCGGTATGTCGGCATCACCCCGCCGCGCACACCCAAGCTGGACCTTGGCCCATTGTCCGACATCCCGTTTCTGGGGCGCGCGCTGTTCACGCATGACATCGTCGTTTATCTTACCATTGCGCTGGTGGGGGCGGTCTGGTGGTTTCTGAAATACTCTCGCGCGGGCATGATCCTGCGCGCTGTGGGCGAGAACCATGACGCTGCCCATGCGCTGGGGTATCATGTCAAGCGTGTGCGCGTGCTGGCAATCATGTTTGGCGGTGCTTGCGCGGGGTTGGGCGGGGCGTATCTGTCGCTGATCCGCGTGCCACAATGGACCGAGGGGATGACGGTCGGCGCGGGCTGGATTGCGCTGGCGCTGGTGGTATTTGCAAGCTGGCGGCCCTGGCGCGCGATGGCGGGTGCCTATCTCTTTGGCGGTGTCGTCGTGCTACAACTGAATTTGCAGGCCGCAGGCGTTCGTATTCCGGTCGAGTACTTGTCAATGTCGCCCTACCTGATAACCATCCTTGTGCTTGTCATTATCTCATCGGGCAAGGGGCGCTCATTGAATGCACCTGGGTCGTTGAACAAACCTTTCCACGCCTCGAGTTGAGGCATAACGCTGCTAACAGGGAGACTAGAAACATGAAAAAACTGCTGACTGCTGCTGTGCTGAGTGCTGCACTCGCCACACCGGCGCTGGCCGACACAACCAAGGTCGGTTTCATCTATATCGGCCCCGTGGGCGATTTTGGCTGGACCGCGGGCCATGACCGCGCGCGTCAGGAATTGCAGGACCATTTTGGCGATGCGGTCGAAACCAGCATTGTCGAGAATGTCGATTACGGTGCTGATGCCGAGCGCGTCATGACACAAATGGCGCTTTCGGGCACAGACATGATCTTTGCGGCCTCATTCGGCTATGGTCCGGATGTGAACGCCGTGGCAGGGCGCTTTCCTGATGTCGCTTTCCAGCATGCGACCGGCTATATTCAGGAACACGACAACATCTCGCTTTTTGATGCACGCTTCTATGAAGGGCGCGCCGTTCTGGGCCATATCGCGGGCAAGATGACCGAAACCAACACCATCGGCTACATTGCGTCTTATCCAATTCCGGCTGTCGTCTCGGGGATCAATTCGGCCTATCTGCACGCCAAAGCCGTGAACCCGGATGTGAATTTCCGCATCATCTGGACCTATTCGTGGTTCGATCCGGCACTGGAAGCCGACGCTGCCGAAACGCTGATCGAACAAGGCGCGGATGTCATCATGCAGCATACTGATTCGACCGCTGCCGTGCGCGTGGCCGAAGATGCGGGTGTTATGGCCTTTGGTCAGGCCAGCGACATGGTCGAGTTTGGCCCGAATGCGCATCTCTCTGCCATCGTGGACCGCTGGGCGCCCTATTACATCAGCCGCGTTCAGGCGCTGAAGGATGGCACATGGGAAGCACAGAATTCCTGGATGGGCTTTGCCGAAGGCATCATCGAGATGGCACCCTGGAATGACCGTATTCCCGCTGAATTGCAGGAAGAAGCCGATGGCCTGATTGCGGCTATTGCTGCGGGCGAATATCACCCCTTCACCGGCCCGATCAACCGTCAGGACGGTACGCCATGGCTGGCGGATGGTGAAGTTGCGGATGACGGTGCGCTTGCCACGATGGATTTCTTTGTCGAAGGCATTACGGCTGAATTCCCGAACTGATCCGGCCGATGATTACGAAACCCCCGGCCATGCGCCGGGGGTTTTTATTTGCGTGCAAAGCGGTAAAACCAAGGGTGTCCCGCGTTATGCGGCCAAATGGTCGGAATATGGTGCCACAAGGTCGAGGAATTTCCAGACCCCGCGTACTTGATGCGCGCCATATTGGCGGATATGCCATCATAAAACCTGCAAGAGAAATTCCATGCCCCCACCCCCTCGCGCATGGCAACGCATGTTGTCTGGCCGCCGACTGGACCTGCTTGACCCGACCCCTGTCGATATCGAGATTGAGGATATCGCGCATGGTCTGGCCTTTGTTGCGCGTTGGAACGGGCAGACGATGGGCGACTGGCCCTATTCCGTGGCCGAGCATTCGCTACTTGTTGAAGAGATTTTCACCCGCGCAACGGCACGCCCTGACCCACGCTGGCAATTGGCAGCCTTGCTGCATGATGCGCCCGAATATGTGATTGGCGACATGATCTCACCGGTGAAGGCGGCTGTCGGTCCCGGTTATGGAGAGTTGGATGACCGCCTGAGCGCGGCCATTCACATCCGTTTCGGCTTGCCCGCGCGGCTACCTGCCGCAATCAAGAAGCGCATCAAGACAGCCGATAAGGTTTCCGCATGGCTTGAGGCTACGCAGATCGCGGGATTTACCGAGGCAGAGGCAAACCGCTTTTTTGGCCGGGTTGATCCGGCATTGCTGAACGGTTTGTCGTTGCATCTGCGCCCCCCGAGAGAGGCGCGTAACGCATATTTGGCCCGCCATGCCGCCTTGCTGGCGAAAATGTAAACGTCACTTGTCACTTTTGCTCTGCCGTGCCAAATCTGAGGCATAGCGAAAAGGATACTGCCCATGACTGACGATCTGTTCATTGACCGCAAGCGCCGTGCCGCCCTTTGGTTTCGCGAGCTTCGTGACCAGATCGTTTTCGCATTCGAACAAGTGGAAGATTTTCACACCGAAGGCCCTATGTCCGACCGCGCTGCAGGACGGTTCGAGATCCGCGAAACCTCGCGTTCTGGGCCAGATGGGGCAGATGCGGGCGGCGGATTGATGAGCGTCATGCGCGGCGGGCGTGTGTTCGAGAAAGTTGGAGTCAATGTCTCGGAAGTATATGGGCCGCTGGGCGAACAGGCGCAGCGCTCATTGACGGCGCGCAAGGAAATTCCGGGGCTGGAGGCAGATCCGCTCTTCTGGTCAAGCGGCATTTTACTCGTTGCCCATATGCAGAACCCGCATGTGCCCGCCGAGCATATGAACACGCGCATGTTCT
>SLAT01000269.1 GCA_007126715.1 Roseinatronobacter sp. | reverse complement strand
TTCGAGGATATCCGCGACGGTGTTCATGAGATGGCCGACCCGGAGCGCTATGACGCGATTGTGGTCACCAACCTCTGTGTGCCGACAGCCAGCGGTGTGCCGCTGCGGCTATTGTCCAAGGAAATCAATGGTGTGCGGATCATCGGCATCGATGTGCCCGGATTTGGCGTGCCAACCCATGCCGAGGCAAAGGATGTGCTGGCTGGTGCGATGCTGAATTATGCGCGCCAGGAGGTTATGGCCGGACCGGTGCCCGCGCCGGTCGCGGGCCGCGATAACCGCCCTACAGTGACCCTGCTGGGCGAGATGTTTCCCGCCGACCCGATGATGATCGGGGCGATGTTGGCACCGATGGGGCTTGCGGCTGGTCCGGTTGTGCCCTGCCGCGAGTGGCGCGAGATGTATGCCGCGCTGGATTGCGGCGCGGTTGCGGCGATCCATCCGTTCTATTCGGCAGCCGTTCGTGAATTCGAGGCCGCTGGTCGCCCGATTGTCGGCTCTGCGCCTGTGGGCGTAGATGGCACACATGACTGGCTGGCCGCGATTGGCGAGACTTTCAATGTCGCACCTTCGCAGATTGCTGCTGCACAGAATGCTTTTGTACCCGCTGTGAAAGCGGCGCTGGCCAATGCGCCGATCAAGGGGCGGATCACGCTGTCAGGCTATGAGGGCTCTGAATTGCTGGTTGCGCGCCTGCTGATAGAGAGCGGGGCGGATGTCGCCTATGTTGGCACGGCATGTGCCGCCTCGAAATGGTCGGCTGCGGACCGCGAGTGGCTGGAAGCGCGCGGTGTGGTTGTAAAATTCCGGGCTTCTTTGGCCGATGATCTGGCCGCTGCAGATGGGCTGGACCCTGATCTGGTCATCGGCACCACGCCTGTGGTGCAGCATGCCAAGCAACGCGGCACGCCGTCGCTGTATTTCACCAATCTGATTTCTGCGCGTCCCCTGATGGGGCCAGCCGGTGCCGGATCTTTGGGCGAAGTCGTTAACGCCGCCATCGCTGGCAAGGAACGCATGGACAAGATGCGGGACTTCTTCGAGGGCGTGGGGACGGGCGATACGGCCGGTATCTGGGAAGGCAGCCCTAATCTGCGCCCTGATTTCCGCGAAGCGCATCAGAAAAAGCTCGACAAGGCCGCGCGTGCCGCCAAAGCGCAGGAGATGATCTGATGCTTGTGCAAGATCATGATCGCGCCGGGGGCTATTGGGGGGCAGTTTACGCTTTCTGTGCCGTCAAGGGCCTGCAAGTGGTGATCGATGGCCCTGTGGGCTGCGAGAACCTGCCGGTGACTTCGGTGTTGCATTACACCGATGCGCTGCCGCCGCATGAATTGCCGATTGTGGTGACGGGACTGGGCGAGGACGAGATGTCTTCGGGCACCGAGGAGTCGATGGCCCGCGCCTGGAAGGTGCTGGACCCGGCTTTGCCAGCCGTGGTGGTTACCGGTTCTATCGCCGAGATGATCGGTGGTGGGGTGACCCCACAGGGCACCAGCATTCAGCGGTTCTTGCCGCGTACGATTGACGAGGATCAGTGGCAGGCCGCAGACCGCGCGATGACCTGGATCTTCACCGAATTTGGCATGACCAAGGGTCGGATGCCACCCGAGAAGAAGCGCCCGGAGGGTTCGGCCCCGCGCGTCAATATTCTGGGGCCGATGTATGGCACGTTCAACATGCCCTCTGATCTGGCCGAAATCCGGCGTCTGGTCGAAGGGATCGGGGCCGAGGTCAACATGGTCATGCCGCTGGGCGCCCATCTGGCCGAGATGCGCAATCTGGTGAATGCCGACGTCAATATCGTGATGTATCGCGAATTTGGCCGTGGCCTCGCGGAGTGTCTGGGCAAGCCTTATTTGCAAGCGCCCATCGGCATGGACAGCACCACGAAATTCCTGCGCCAACTGGGCGAAATGCTGGGGCTGGACCCGGAGCCGTTCATCACCCGCGAGAAGCATTCGACGCTGAAACCGATGTGGGATCTGTGGCGCTCGGTCACGCAGGATTTCTATGCAACGGCCAGTTTTGCCGTGGTGGCAAATGAAACCTATGCACGCGGCATTCGCAATTATCTGGAAAATGATCTGGGTATGCCCTGCGCCTTTGCGGTGGCCCGCACGCGCGGCCAGAAAACCGATAATGACCGTGTGCGCGACCTGCTGGCCGAGAAACGCCCGCTGATTGTCTTCGGGTCGATCAATGAGAAGATGTACCTGGCCGAGTTGAAGGCCGGGCATGGGCCGGCGCCTGCTTTCATTCCAGCCAGTTTTCCGGGCGCGGCCATCCGCCGACATACCGGGACACCTATGATGGGCTATGCCGGGGCAACCTATCTGCTGCAGGAAGTATGTAACGGATTGTTCGATGCGCTATTCCACATATTGCCGCTGGGCAGTGCGATGGATGCTGCCGAGGCAACGCCCGCAACATTGAAGCGCGATCTGCCCTGGTCTGCCGAGGCAAAGGCAGAGCTTGATCGCATTGTCGCCCAACACCCCATTCTGACCCGAATTTCTGCAGCGCGCACGATGCGCGACGCGGTTGAGAAAGCCGCGCTCGAACGCGGCGTAGACGAAGTTGACACAGATCTGGTTGTGGCCTTGCGCCCCAACCTGACACGCGCCTGATACAAAGGAGGACGCACCATGGCTGACTATACTGTCAATGCCCCCCGCCCCCGCGCGGAACGCGCTCGGGACTGGGAATACAAACTTTATTTCAGTGTGATTTTTCTACTCGCTCTCGCGACAGGTTTGATCACCTGGTCGTGGCGTGTGGCGACGACCGGAAAACTGCCTGCACTTGGTCCGATTGGTCGCGCGTTGAATGATGCGAATGTCATCGCACCGATTATTTTCCGCAGCTGACACAGCTTGCGTGAACGAAGATTCCCGTAGGCAAGGGTCTGCGGGTGCGGTTGCCCTGCTTTAACAGGCATGGCTTCCAACCCGGCCGCAGGGTGTGCGGCACAGTCTTATGATCCGGAGGATACTATGGCTGAAAACACTGATCTGTCTTTCACAGGTCTTACTGACGAGCAGGCCCAGGAACTGCATTCAGTCTACATGAGCGGTCTTACGCTTTTCGTAGGCGTTGCAGTGGTGGCGCATATCGCCACCTACATCTGGCGTCCTTGGTTCTGAGGAAGGAAAAGAAATGTCAAAATTCTACAAAATCTGGCTGATTTTCGACCCGCGCCGCGTCTTCGTGGCACAGGGCGTCTTCCTCTTCTTGCTCGCAGCAATGATTCACCTGGTGGTGCTGTCGAACGGCATCAACTGGTTTGCTGCTGCAGCAGCTCGCGCAGCAGGAAGCTGAGCCAGCGCGAGGAACGGAACTGTCGCGGGCGGTGGGCGATCCGTGTATCGCCCGCGACGATCTTCAAAAGGGAATTTCCCGACGCGGCCAGCCCGAATTTGGGTGTGACCGCCTGAGAGTGGAGAGGGAAGCATGGCACTGCTCAGCTTCGAACGAAAATACCGCGTGCCAGGAGGCACGCTGGTCGGCGGGAATCTGTTCGACTTTTGGGTTGGGCCGTTTTACGTCGGCTTCTTCGGGGTCACGACGATTTTCTTCGCCGTCCTCGGAACCCTGCTAATTTTCTGGGGGGCGGTGCTGCAAGGCACATGGAACCCCTGGTTGATTTCAATCAATCCCCCACCCCTGTCCTACGGGTTGGGTCCGGCACCGCTGCTTGAAGGCGGGCTGTGGCAGATCGTGACCATCTGCGCAATCGGGGCTTTTGTGTCCTGGATGATGCGCGAAGTCGAAATCTGCCGCAAGCTTGGTATGGGCTATCATGTGCCCTTTGCCTTTGGCGTGGCAATTTTTGCCTATCTCACACTGGTTGTCTTTCGTCCCATCCTGATGGGTGCATGGGGACATGCGTTCCCCTATGGCATCTGGACACACCTCGATTGGGTGTCCAATGTGGGCTACACCTACGGCAACTTCCACTATAATCCGGCGCATATGATCGCGGTGACCTTCTTCTTCACCACGTCGCTAGCGCTGGCGCTGCATGGCGCGCTGGTTCTTTCAGCAGCCAACCCGGCAAAGAAGGGCGATACGATGAAAACGCCCGACCACGAGGACACGTTCTTCCGTGATCTGATCGGGTATTCCGTTGGCACGCTGGGCATTCACCGCCTGGGTCTGTTGCTGGCGCTGAATGCCGGTTTCTGGTCTGCGGTCTGTATCGTGATCTCGGGAACCATCTGGTTTGACCAGTGGGTCTTCTGGTGGGATTGGTGGCTTGATCTGCCCTGGTGGCGCGATATCGCAGGAGGCGTCAATGGTTGAGTATCAGAATATCTTTACCCAGGTGCAGGTCCGCGCCGCCCCTGAAATGGGATTGGTCGAAGGCGTAGAGCTGGGAAACCGTACCAAATCGGCGGGCTTCTCGTCCTTGCTTGGCTGGTTCGGCAATGCACAATTGGGGCCCATCTATCTGGGCACCATGGGTGTCATCAGCCTGGCAGCAGGAACCATCTGGTTCGTGATGGTGGGCATGTGGTTCTGGGATCAGGCGGGCTATAACCCGGCTGTGTTCCTGCGCGATCTGTTCTGGCTGTCGCTGGACCCGCCCGCGCCTGAATATGGTCTTGGCATTCCGCCAATGCGCGAAGGCGGCTATTTCCTTATAGCTTCGTTCTTCCTGCTGATCTCGGTCATGGCATGGTGGGTCCGCACCTATCTGCGCGCCGAGGCGTTGGGCATGGGCAAGCATGTGGCATGGGCGTTTGCTTCTGCCATCTGGTTGTTCCTTGTGCTGGGTCTGTTCCGTCCCATCCTGATGGGGTCGTGGTCGGAAGCTGTGCCTTACGGCATCTTCACCCACCTCGACTGGACCAACCTGTTCAGCCTGCGTTACGGAAACCTGTTCTACAATCCGTTCCACGCGCTTTCGATCGTGTTCCTGTATGGCTCGGCACTGCTGTTTGCCATGCACGGGGCGACCATTCTTGCTGTCTCTCGTTTCGGCGGGGATCGCGAGTTGGAGCAGATCGTTGATCGTGGTACGGCATCTGAACGCGCCGCCCTTTTCTGGCGCTGGACGATGGGCTTTAATGCCACGATGGAAGGGATTCACCGTTGGGCCTGGTGGTTTGCGGTTCTCGTGACGCTGACTGGCGGCATTGGGATCCTGCTGACAGGCACGGTCGTCGATAACTGGGCCGTCTGGGCCGAGGAACGCGGCTTCCGTCCGACCTATGACTAAGGAGCACTGACATGGTTGAACACGACTATATCCAGGAGACACCCACCGCCCGATTGCGTAACTGGGTCATGTCCGAGATGTTGCGCGGTGCAGGATATGCAGCCTTGTTGCTGCTTGTCATCGGGGTGAGCTACGGCATCATCTGGGGTGTTGGGCAACTCTTGCCTGACGAAAGCAAAAACGCCCCACCGCCCATGCCTTACAGTGCGCTTCATGCGCCGCTGGTTACGGCAAAAGCTTGAATGAACTGGGGCAGGCCTGCGCAAGCTGGCCTGCCCCCACCAAGGTTTGGACCACATAGCCGGTCCGAACGCGGGCTCGTGACGCCCGGTTCCCTTTCCTGTTGGCGACAGGAAACTGGTGCCGTGTGGGGCAGCCCCACGGCACCTCTTTTTTCAGATAATACAGAAAAAACGAAAGGGAACCCCATGGCACCGACACCGCATCTAGACCGTGTTGCAGGCCCCGCCGATCTGCGCGATTTCTCCGATGATGAGCTTGTCCTTTTGGCGCAGGAACTGCGCACCGAAACGATTGAGACTGTCAGCCGAACCGGCGGGCATCTGGGGTCTTCGCTGGGTGTGGTGGAACTGACAGTCGCGCTGCATGCCGTATTTCGCACCCCCTTTGACAAGCTGATCTGGGACGTGTCGCATCAATGCTATCCACACAAGATCCTTACAGGGCGCCGTCACCAGATGGGCACCCTGCGCCAGAAAGACGGCTTGTCCGGCTTCACGAAACGCACGGAGTCGGTCTTTGACCCTTTTGGCGCTGCGCATAGTTCCACCAGCATTTCCGCAGCCCTTGGTTTCACAATCGGGCGCGACATGGGCCAGCCAACAGGTGACGCGATTGCCGTTATCGGCGATGGCTCGATCACTGCCGGTATGGCTTATGAGGCGTTGAACAATGCAGGCAGCGAAGGTCGCCGGCTGTTTGTGATCCTCAATGACAATGACATGTCAATCGCGCCTCCGGTTGGGGCGATGAACGGATATCTGAACCGG
This sequence comes from Roseinatronobacter sp., assembly GCA_007126715.1. Taxonomy (GTDB): domain Bacteria; phylum Pseudomonadota; class Alphaproteobacteria; order Rhodobacterales; family Rhodobacteraceae; genus Roseinatronobacter. Next base: position 3,418 of record SLAT01000269.1, on the reverse strand, counting down.
CTGAACATGCCCCACGCGTCTCTGAGCGAGATTGCGCAAGGGTTCATGGCCGCGTTGCCCGCCTCTTTGCGCGAACAGGCACAACGCGCGCGGCAGGTTGTGACCGGTGCCCCGCCCGATGCCACAATGTTCGAACATCTGGGCTTTACCTATATCGGCCCGATTGACGGGCATTCCATGCCCGACCTGCTGGCAACCCTGCGCATTGCCCACGCCCGTGCCGAAGGGCCGGTGCTTATTCATGTGCGCACCGTCAAAGGCAAAGGCTATGCCCCTGCCGAGGCCGCCGATTGCAAATATCACGGCGTGTCCAAATTCGATGTGGCGTCGGGCACGCAGTCAAAGGGCCGCGCCAATGCGCCCAGCTATACCTCTGTGTTTGGCAAGGCGCTGACGGATGAAGCGTCGCGCGACCCTACCATCGTGGCGGTATCCGCAGCCATGCCGAATGGAACCGGCCTTGATATCATGGGCCAGCGCTTTGCGCGCCGGGTCTTCGATGTCGGCATAGCAGAACAACATGCGGTGACATTCGCCGCTGGCATGGCCGCAAGCGGGCTGAAACCCTTCTGCGCGATTTATTCGACCTTCTTGCAGCGTGGTTACGACCAGATCGTGCATGATGTGGCGTTGCAAAAACTTCCGGTCCGGTTTGCGATTGACCGCGCGGGGCTTGTGGGTGCGGATGGCGCAACCCATGCAGGCAGTTTCGATATCGGCTTTATGTCCAACCTGCCAGGTATGGTTGTGATGGCCGCTGGCGATGAGGGGGAGCTGGTGCATATGGTTGCCACCGCCGCTGCCTATGACGAAGGCCCGATCGCCTTTCGCTATCCACGCGGCGAAGGGACGGGTGTCGAGATGCCAGCGCGCGGCGAGGTGCTGGAAATTGGGCGTGGTCGCGTGCTTAAGGAAGGGACAAAACTCGCGTTTCTTTCCTTTGGCGCGCATCTGCCAGAGGTGATGCTGGCAGTCGAGGCCCTTGAGGCGCGCGGAATCAGTTGTACTGTTGCCGATGCCCGCTTCGCCAAGCCTCTGGATCATGCTCTTATCAACCAGTTGGCCCGTCACCATCAGGCACTAATAACGGTTGAACAAGGGGCCGAAGGCGGGTTCGGGGCGCATGTCTTGCATTACATGGCCAATAGCGGTCTGCTGGAAGGCGGGCTTGCCATTCGCACGATGACCCTGCCCGACCGCTTCATCGAGCAGGGCAGCCCTGCCGAGATGTACCAAGATGCATGCCTGACCGCAGAGGATATTGAGCGCAAGGCGCTTCAGGCGCTGGGCGTCGAAACGCTTGCCCGTGGGCAGATCAGGGCTAATATTGTATAACTAAGAAACTTGTAAAACTCATCTTTTGTCAACCCGAAGGAGCTTGCAGAATGTCGCATTCAGAAATCAAGAACGCACCGCCTTTGTATGGCTGGGCCATAGCCGTCGCCGCCGGGGCTGTTGCAACTGGCGTATCGTTTCTTGCTGTCGGCATCGAGGGCAACGGCTCTGTCGGCATTGGGGCTGTCATCACCCTGGTGGTTGGGACAATCTTCACCATCGCAGAGAAGCAGCCCAGCAGAAAACCAATCCAGCCGACCAAGCAGGTTACCGCCAAGACCGCTGCGACCGCGTCCACCGCGCCTGCGCCTGCGGCACCCGCTGCCGCGCCTGCGGCTGCTGCTGCGCCAGTCGCGCCCGCTTCATCGTCCGAAGCAGATGCTGACGCTGGGGTGCAACCGCAAGCGCTAGAGGCGCCGGTCGGGCAGGCTGACGATCTCAAGAAGATTTCCGGTGTTGGCCCTGTGCTGGAAGGCAAGCTGAACGGTCTGGGAATCTATCATTTCTGGCAGATCGCCCGCTGGAACGAGGCTGAGATTGCCTGGGTCGATGGTTTCCTGAACTTCAAAGGCCGGATCCAGCGCGACGAATGGATTGCGCAGGCCAGCAAACTGGCAGCCAGCAGCCCCGCAACGCCCCCCGCTTGAGCAATGCTTCTTGAAGGCGGTGCCGGTCCTGGCTTGACGGCCGGGAACGGCGCTACATGGCGTTGCATCTGCGACAGTGTAATGGGTGGGGTAAGCACAGCCAGACTGACGCGCACGGTGCTGGATGGCGTCAGCGCGCTTCATCTGACCGGCGCAGTCAGCCTTGATAACAACGGTGGCTTTGTGCAGATGTCGCTGGACCTTGCCGCGCCCGGAGCGGTGCTGGATGCGTCTGGCTTTACCGGTGTGTCACTTTGTGTTCGCGGCAATGCCGAACGCTATAACATACATCTTCGCAGCCCTGACATGACCCGTGTCTGGCAATCGTGGCGCGCAGAGTTCCGCGCGCCCGCCGAATGTACACAACTGGACATCCCCTTTTCCAGTTTCTACCCTCACAGAACAGATCTGCCGGTCAATCCCGCGCGATTCAGTCGGGTTGGTCTGGTCGCCATCGGGCGCGAGATGCGCGCCGATCTGGCACTGGCGCGGCTGGAGCTTACCTCTTCAGGATGATCTGATTTTCGCCCTCTCGCTTCCGATACCCGACACTCCCGCGTTCCCCGACAGCCTGCGGCACAGACGATGTTTCCGCGCCTGAGGGCAAGCAGAAATCATTTGCCCGAAGGTGAATCTCAGGGCCGCGATGGAAGCGTGACCATGCGTGCGCTGCATCCCCGCGCCAGTAGCCCATCATCGCAGCGGCGTGGTTCCAGATCATGGGTCAGGCAAAGTCTAAGTTCCTGTGCCATACCCGCGCGGCAGGTCAGCGCTACCATATCAGGCCCGATCCGAGGGTTGGCCGCGCGAAATTCGGCCAGCAACCTGTCGGGGGTAATCTGATTGGGCTGCGCATCTGCATGCAGGCTTTGCGGGAAATCCAACCCGGTGAATGCCGCGCGGGTTTGCGCGAAATACGCCTGCGCATCCCGTCCTGAGCAACTTCCGTGTTTTGCCCATTGATGGCGCGCCAGCCCGACAGACCCCATGATATCCATCATGCCTTGCAAGGCTGCCCGGCTCGGAGAAGGGTATTCAGTCTCGCAAAATTCAGGCCATGTGCCGCCGTCATGCTGGGGCCAAAGACCATGCACCAGCCACCCCGCGCCAGATCCGGCCTCACAACGCGCATCGCCTCTTGCCGCACCTTCAACGGCACACCAGCTTGGTGTCCAACTCAGCGCCAAGACCAGATACCCGTCTGATCGGGGCCGATCTTCGCCCATTTCTAGCAAAACCCAGCCAAACAAAGCCAGAATTGCCAGTGCCGCAAGCGTGAATTTGCGCATTTCGTCTTTCCCTCTCGTCATACACTCGTTATAAGGCAATCATTCCAGAAATCGTGGAAACGCAGGTCCGCCCTGCAGCCGAGGTTCCGGCGCCCGATGAAGCATGCGCATTGCCCGCGCTCGTATGACAGGAGTTGATGTCATGTC
>SLAT01000133.1 GCA_007126715.1 Roseinatronobacter sp. | reverse complement strand
AGCTGGAGAAACCTGTCGTCATGCGCCGGATCGAGCAGCTTGAACAGGGCGGCGTCGAGTTCGTGCTGAACTGCACGGTGGGAGAGGATATCACCTTTGACGCCATTCGCGGCAAGCATGATGCAGTGCTGATTGCCACTGGCGTCTACAAGTCGCGCGATCTGACAGCCCCGAATGCCAATGCCGCGGGTGTGGTCAAGGCGCTGGATTTCCTGACTGCGTCTAACCGCAAAAGCTTTGGCGATGATGTGCCAGAGTTTGACAGCGGTGATCTTGATGCGCGTGGCAAGCGCGTTGTCGTGATTGGTGGCGGTGATACAGCAATGGATTGTGTGCGCACGGCTGTGCGGCAGGGTGCCAAGTCGGTGCGCTGCCTGTATCGTCGGGACCGCGAGAATATGCCCGGTTCACGCCGCGAAACGCAGAATGCTGAGGAGGAAGGCGTCGAATTCGTCTGGCTGTCTGCTCCGTCGGGGTTTGTGACCGATGATGAGGGCAATCTGACAGGTGTCCGGGTTCAGAAAATGCGTCTGGGCCAACCAGATGCAACCGGCCGCCGCGCGCCCGAGGTGATTGAGGGCGCGGATTACACCGAGGAGTCCGATCTGGCGATCATGGCGCTGGGTTTTGAGCCTGAGGACCTGCCAACCCTGTGGGGTGTGCCGGAATTGACGGTGACGCGCTGGGGCACGATCAAGGCCAAGTTCAACACGCATGAAACCGACCTGCCCGGCGTTTGGGCGGTGGGCGATATCGTGCGCGGTGCCAGCCTTGTCGTCTGGGCGATCCGTGATGGACGCGAAGCTGCCGAGTCTATTCTGACTTATCTTTCGGCCCCCGCACGGGTTGCGGCCGAATAATCCTTAGTCCTTTGTCAAAGGAACCTGAATGATGACGAAATATGATGCAGAATGGGCCGCAAACGAAGAAGCGCGCCGCGCCTATATCGCCGAGCATGGCCTTTACAAAGCCGAAGATGAGCATTCCTCTTGCGGTGTCGGGCTTGTCGTTTCGCTGGATGGGGTACCATCCCGCAAGGTCGTCGAGAACGGGATCGAGGCGCTGAAAGCAATCTGGCACCGCGGCGCGGTTGATGCCGATGGCAAGACTGGCGACGGTGCCGGCATTCATGTGCAGATCCCTGTGCAGTTTTTCTATGACAAGATTCGGCGTACGGGCCATGAGCCGCGGATGGATCAGCTAATCGCGGTTGGTCAGGTCTTTTTGCCGCGCACGGATTTTGCAGCGCAGGAGCGTTCGCGGACGGTTGTTGAAACCGAAGTGCTGCGCATGGGCTATTCGATCTATGGTTGGCGGCATGTGCCCGTGGATGTGACGGTTTTGGGCGAAAAGGCCAATGCGACCCGGCCCGAGATCGAGCAGATCCTGATCCGCAACTCCAAGGAAACTGATGAGGAGACGTTCGAGCGCGAACTCTATGTCATCCGCCGCCGGATTGAGAAGGCCATATCTGCGGCAGGGATTGCAGGTTTCTATATCTGTTCGCTCTCGTGCCGGTCGATCATCTACAAAGGCATGATGCTGGCCGAGCAGGTCGCCGAATTCTACCCCGATCTGAAAGATGACCGATTTGAATCGGCATTCGCCATTTATCACCAGCGCTATTCGACCAATACTTTTCCGCAATGGTGGCTGGCGCAGCCTTTCCGCATGTTGGCCCATAATGGCGAGATCAACACTCTGAAAGGCAATCTGAACTGGCTAAGAAGCCACGAGATACGCATGGCCTCTGGCGCATTCGGCGAAATGGCCGAAGACATCAAGCCGATCGTCGCGTCTGGCGCATCGGATTCGGCTGCGCTGGATTCGGTGTTCGAAGTGTTGGTGCGTGCCGGGCGCAACGCGCCGATGGCAAAAACCATGCTGGTTCCAGAGGCATGGTCGAAGCAAGCTGTCGAAATGCCAGAAGCCTGGCGCGACATGTATTCCTACTGCAATTCAGTGATGGAGCCGTGGGACGGCCCGGCCGCGCTTGCCATGACCGACGGTCGTTGGGTCTGCGCTGGGCTAGACCGCAACGGGCTGCGTCCGATGCGCTATGTTGTCACCGGCGACGGCCTGCTGATTGCGGGCTCCGAAGCGGGCATGGTTGTTGTCGATGAACTGGCTGTGCGCGAGAAAGGTGCGCTTGGGCCGGGGCAGATGATCGCGGTCGATATGAAAGAGGCCAAGCTCTATCATGACACTGAAATCAAGAACAAACTTGCCAAATCGCAGCCCTTTGGTGCGTGGAACGACAAGATTGTCGATCTGAACGAAAAGCTGCGCGATGTGCCAGAAGCACGCGGGATGGAGCCTGCCGACCTGCGCCGCCGTCAGGTGGCAGCCGGGTTCACCATTGAAGAAATCGAGCAGGTTCTTGCGCCGATGGCAGAAGACGGCAAGGAAATGATCGCCTCTATGGGCGATGATACGCCATCGGCGGTATTGTCCAAGGTTTACCGCCCGCTGTCGCATTTTTTCCGGCAGAATTTCAGCCAGGTGACAAACCCTGCGATAGACAGTTTGCGCGAATATCGGGTCATGAGCCTGAACACGCGCTTCGGTAACCTGAAGAATGTGCTGGATGAAGATAGCAGCCAGACCGAAATTCTGGTGTTGGAAAGCCCCTTCGTTGCCAATGGCGAGTTTGCCGAGATGGTGCGCGAGTTTGGCGATCAGGTGGCCTTTGTGGATTGTACCTTTCCGGTGGGCGCGGGCGAAGATGCCTTGCGCGACGGGTTGGAGCGCATCCGCTCGGAGGCAGAGGATGCCGTGCGTTCGGGTGCCGGCCATCTTGTCCTGACAGATGAAAATCAGGACATGGACAAGGTTGCCATGCCCATGATCCTTGTGACAAGTGCTGTGCATAGCTGGCTGACCCGCAAAGGGTTGCGCACGTTCTGTTCGTTGAACGTGCGCTCGGCTGAATGTATCGACCCGCATTACTTTGCGGTTCTTATCGGCAGCGGTGCGACAACTGTGAACGCTTATCTTGCGCAGGAAACCATTGCAGACCGGATTGACCGTGGCCTGATCGATGGCAGCCTGATCGACGCCATGCGCCGCTACCGCGAAGCGATCAATCTGGGTCTGCTGAAGATCATGTCCAAGATGGGCATATCTGTCATTTCGTCCTATCGCGGGGGGCTGAATTTCGAAGCCGTGGGCCTGAGCCGTGCGCTAGTGGCAGAGTATTTCCCCGGTATGCAAAGCCGCATCTCGGGCATCGGTCTGCACGGGATTCAGATGAAACTGGAAGAGGTGCACGCAAAGGGCTGGCGCAACGGGCAGGATGTCTTGCCGATTGGCGGCTTTTACAAGGCCCGCCGCTCGGGCGAGCGGCATGCTTGGGAAGCGACCAGCATGCATTTGCTGCAACAGGCGTGCAACCAGTCCAGTTATGCTTTGTGGAAGCAGTATTCGGCGGCCATGCAGGCAAACCCGCCAATCCATTTGCGCGATTTGCTGGATATCAAACCCTTGGGCAAATCCATCGCGATAGAGGAAGTCGAATCGATCACCTCCATTCGCAAGCGGTTCGTGACACCGGGCATGTCGCTTGGCGCGCTGTCACCTGAGGCGCATATGACCCTGAACATCGCCATGAACCGGATTGGTGCCAAGTCGGATTCGGGCGAGGGTGGCGAAGACCCGGCCCACGCGCATCCGCTGCCCAATGGCGACAACCCTTGTGCCAAGATCAAGCAGGTTGCTTCTGGCCGCTTCGGTGTGACCGCAGAATACCTGAACGCTTGCGAAGAACTGGAAATCAAGGTCGCCCAAGGGGCCAAGCCCGGCGAGGGTGGCCAGCTTCCGGGCATGAAAGTGACCAAGCTGATCGCACGCCTGCGCCACTCTACCCCCGGTGTGACACTGATTTCGCCGCCGCCGCATCACGACATCTACTCGATCGAGGATCTGGCGCAGCTTATCTATGACCTGAAGCAGATCAACCCGCGCGTGAAGGTGACTGTCAAGCTGGTTGCCCAATCTGGCGTTGGCACGATTGCGGCAGGGGTTGCCAAGGCCAAGGCCGATATCATTCTGATTTCCGGGCATAATGGCGGCACCGGGGCCAGCCCCGGCACCTCTATCAAATATGCGGGCCTGCCATGGGAGATGGGCCTGTCCGAGGCGCATCAGGTGCTTGCCATGAACAAGCTGCGCGAACGCGTGACGTTGCGCACCGATGGTGGGCTGCGCACGGGGCGTGACATTGTCATGGCCGCGATGATGGGCGCCGAGGAGTTTGGCATTGGCACCGCTGCCCTGATCGCGATGGGCTGCATCATGGTGCGTCAGTGCCAGTCCAACACTTGCCCCGTCGGCGTGTGTACACAGGACGAAGCCTTGCGCGCCAAGTTCACGGGCAATGCCGACAAGGTGGTAAACCTGATTACATTCTACGCGCAGGAAGTGCGCGAGATCCTTGCCTCTATCGGTGCCCGGTCGCTGGATGAGGTGATTGGCCGTGCCGATCTGCTGGCACAGGTCAGCCGTGGGGCCGCGCATCTGGATGATCTGGACCTTAACCCACTTCTGCTGACCGTCGATGGCGCGGAAAATATCCGTTACGATCGCAACAAGGCCCGCAATGCCGTGCCAGATACGCTGGATGCCGAAATCATCCGCGACGCCGCACGGTTCTTCGAGGATGGCGAGAAGATGCAGCTTTCTTATGCGGTGGAGAATACCCACCGCACAGTGGGTACCCGCGCTTCCAGTCATATCGTCAAGCGTTTCGGCATGCGCAACAGTCTGCAACCGGACCATCTGACGGTTAAGCTGGCGGGCAGTGCCGGGCAGTCGCTTGGGGCATTTGCCGCGCCCGGTCTGAAGATCGAGGTGTTTGGTGATGCCAACGATTATGTCGGCAAGGGCCTGTCTGGTGGCATGATTGTTGTGCGTCCGCGCATGTCCTCGCCGCTGGTCGCGCGCGAGAATACGATCATCGGTAACACCGTATTGTATGGGGCCACTGACGGGCACCTGTTTGCAGCCGGTCGTGCAGGCGAGCGTTTTGCCGTGCGCAACTCTGGCGCAAAGGTCGTGATCGAGGGCTGCGGCTCCAACGGGTGTGAATACATGACCGGTGGTGTCGCGGTGATACTCGGGACAATCGGGGCCAATTTTGGTGCCGGTATGACAGGGGGCATGGCCTATCTTTACGATCCTGAGGGGGAAGCGGAACCATTGATCAACATGGAGTCGCTGGTCACCTGTCCGGTCACGGTCGCGCATTGGGAAGATGAGTTGAAATCGCTGATCGAAATGCATGCGCGCGAAACCGAATCGACACATGCGCTTGAGATTCTGCGGAACTGGGACAGCGAGAAGGCGCATTTCCTGCAAATCTGTCCGAAGGAAATGCTGATCCATCTGCCTCATCCGATCAGCTACGAGTCCGAAGCCGTGCCGGCTGAATAAGCACCGTGTTGTAGCAATGATAAAGGCGCGAAGCATATGCTTCGCGCCTTTTTGCTAAGTCGGTCGCCGCGCTACAGCGCGATCAGGTTCATCAGATAGAACAGCATTGCAGACAGCAGGGCTGCTGTTGGCACCGTCACAACCCAAGCCGCAAGAATGGTGACGAAATGTGCACGCCGCACAACCTTCTTGCGCTTGCGCACTTCAACCGGACTGGTCGTATCGACGCGTTTTTCTTTCAGGATACGCTCGTGATACCACTCGCGGAAAAAGCCAACGCCAAAGATTGCGCCAATGGCGATATGGGTGGAACTGACCGGCAGGCCCAGCCATGACGCAAAGATAACGGTAATCGCCGCAGCAAGCGCAACACAATAGGCGCGCATGGCGTTCAGCCGCGTGATCTCGCTGCCGACAATATTGATCAGCTTTGGCCCGAACAGCAACAGCCCTATGGACAGGCCGATACCGCCGATCAGCATAACCCATAGCGGGATACCGACCGCATCTGACGCGTCCCCAGCCTGAACCGCGTGCACGATGGCCGCAACTGGGCCGATGGCATTGGCGACATCATTGGCCCCATGCGCAAAGGACAAGAGCGCGGCAGAAAAGATCAGCGGAATGTTGAACAGGATTTTGAGCGATTTCTTGCGGTTCTCCATCCCCTCGCTTTGGCGGCGAATGACAGGGCGCATCGCAAAAGTCAGAACGACACCGACACCCAGTCCGATCAACACGGCCGTCCCGAACGGGATCTTGATGATCTTGTCCAAGCCCTTGAGCGATAGATAAGTGGCAAAACACCCGGCCATGATGCCGATCAGGATTGGCACCCAGTAGCGCGCAGCCTCGATCATATTGGGGCGATAGATGATGCGGGACTTGATGATCGCAAGGAATATGGCCGCGAAAATGCCCCCCAACACAGGCGAAATCACCCAACTTGCCGCAATCCGTCCCATCATGGGCCAGTTTACAGCGGCAAAACCGGCCGCCGCGATGCCCGCGCCCATCACACCGCCAACGATGGAATGTGTCGTGGAAACCGGGGCACCAACCCAAGTGGCAAGGTTGATCCAGAGGGCACCTGCCAGAAGTGCCGCCATCATCGCCCAGATGAAGACCTGTGTTTCCGCCACCGACTCTGGTGCGATGATCCCGCGCGATACCGTGCCGACCACATCGCCACCTGCGATCAAGGCGCCTGCGGTTTCACATAATGCAGCGACAATAAGCGCGGTGCCGATTGTCAGCGCGCGCGCACCGACAGCGGGGCCCATATTGTTGGCGACATCATTCGCGCCGATATTGATCGCCATATACGCGCCAATGATCGCAGCAGCGACAACGACCAGACCCAGTGGCTCGAACCCGATGAATGCCGCAACAGCCAGACCCGTAATCGCCATGAAGGCCAGCGCAAGCCCTGGCGCGACCAGCGGGCGCGAGGTATAGGCAACCGCTTGCTCCATCGCGGAAATGCGGTCGAGGTCCTTGTTCAGCGTTTTCCAGGATTTTTCTTCAATATTTGACACGCGGGGGCACTCTCTGTCGTCAAACTGTCACAAAGGGCAGTAACAGAGGCGCCAGAACGCGACAATGACCTAGATTACTTCTGACCCGATTGTTGATCTAGCCGTTGCAAAAGGGCTTTCAGTTCAGGTGGGTTCACGACCTCTGCCGCGTCAGCGAGTGAAAACCATTTGCGAGTTCGTTTCTTGGCCTCGGGGTAGGTATCGCTCAACTCGGATACATCCAGCCGGAATAACTGGGGCCGGCATTGCACGGGCAGCCCGCTTTTCTTGATCTTGGTATAGGTGAATGCGCCAATTGGTTCAGCGCTGATCGTCCCCTTGACGCCTGCTTCTTCCCAAGCCTCGATTGCAGCAGCCTGATTGAGCGACTTGTTGCGCATGGGCCAACCCTTCGGCGTGATCCAGTGTTCGCGCTGCAATGTCTTCACAAGCAGCACTTCTTGCCCTTTAGGACCATCGCGCAGACACAGTGCCGCCGCCTGCACAAATGCAGGGCGGATGAATTCAAGCACATTGTTCAGCATCTCAAGAGGCATTGACCGGACATTCATCTACTCTGTTCCCCAATGCAATCTGATGACACTGTTTTGTTACGATTATGTATATCACCCGGTCATTCCTGCCCTGGTGGCGCGCGCATGGTCTTTATCTCGGCGCGCCGCGCTTTGGATTCAAGGCGCCGTCTTTTGCTGGCCAAGGTTGGCCGCGTCGGAATGCGCGGTTTCGGGCGCTCTAACGCGTTGCGGATCAACTCTGTCAGGCGCGCGCGGGCAATTTCGCGATTGCGCGCCTGCGAGCGTGTGTCCTCTACCCGCAAGACAATTGCGCCGTCTTGCGTCCAGCGCCGCCCTGCCAGCCGTCTTAACCTTGCTTTCACCGGATCGGGCAGATTCGGACTTCGCGCCGCCTCGAAGCGTAACTCGACAGCAGTTGATACCTTGTTCACATTTTGCCCCCCCGGCCCCGAGGCGCGCGAGAAACTTTCGGTCATTTCCCAGTCTTGCAATGTAATCTGGTCATTGATCCGCATGGCCTGCATCCGGGTAGGTGAATCGAAAGGGCCGCCTTGAAAATAGGCGGCCCTAAACGAGCTTCAGGAGATGGAGCCAATTAGAGCATCGGCCCAATCAGAAGGATATCCCCATCGGGACTGCCGTCAGGACACGCCCCCTCTGACTGTCTTTGCACCTCTCTCCAACATCACTCTAGACACTGGACCACCTCCTTTCATTGCGTTGCTGTTGATAGGATGGTGGCACAGATTTTGTGTTTGTCAAAAGAAATTATGCGACAGGTTGCGTTAATTTCCTCACGATGAGTCGAAATGGCACCAAAGCAAGCAGCGCAAGAGACAGTTTCACACCCCAATCTGCAACTGCAAGGCTAACCCATAGCGGCACTTCCGGGCCTACGCCCAGCATTGGCAGGATTTCACCCGCCCATGACACGTCATTGGCCGGTTCCACGAATGTCAGCGTTGCCGAAAAAGCGATGCTGAAAAATAAGGCAGTGTCGAGCGTGGAGCCAACAAGCGTCGAGGCGAGCGGTGCGCGCCACCATGCCCCGCCATGCTTGTCCTCGCGCAGCCGGTCGAAAATTGCGACATCGACAAGCTGTGCGGTTAGGAACGCGATGCCAGAGCCAAGCGCGATGCGCAGTGTCACGAGCGGGCCGAATTCACCGATGATCTGTGTCCCGATCAGCGAACAGGCAACGCCCACCGCAAAACCTACCCAGACCACACGCCGCGCGGCAGAGGGGCCATAGACGCGGTTCATGATGTCATTGACCAGAAATGCCAGCGGATAGGTAAAGGCCCCCCAGGTGAGCCAGTTTCCGAACAGGAATTGAACGAGGATATTTGAGGCGACAACAATGGCCGCCATGGCAAGAATGCCGGGCAGGTAGGTGCGGGTCATGATATGTTCCGTTTTGACAAGGTTGCGGAGACTTGTGTCTTAAGACCAGCGGCACCTAATGCAGAAATTCCGATCAGGCAAGCTATGAAATGCAAGAACCGCGTGTTCCAGCCCTGATCGGCATATCCCTCATCGCGAACCGCGCATCCGCGGCGCTGTGAAAAGGATGCGCGCCGATTACGCTACTGATCTATGCGCCCATCAAGCACGGGGGCGAATGGTTCGCTTTCAGAAAGGTAGCGTGCCAGAACTTCTGCCAGGTCAATCGCGGTGTCATAGCCATTCATGCCGCTGTCGCGCAGCATGGCATACCCATCACCACCGCCTGCCATGAAATTATTGGTTACAAGACCATAGGTTTCGTCAGGCTCCAGCGGTGCCCATCCTTCCGCGCCCATCACCTCTACATCCGAGACGCGCCCGGAATTGGGCGGCACGGACAAATCCAGCTTGAACCGGATACCTGCGACTTGGGGGAAACGCCCTGCGCCCTCCTCTACGTCATTGACGCCATGTTCCAGCGCGGCCAGCAATGTCGCGCCTGAAACCTCCAGCGTGTAGAGGGTGTTCTGAAATGGCAAAACCGTAAGGACATCGCCAAGGGTTGCGGTTCCCGCCCCCATAGAGATACCGTATTGGGGCTTGGCTCGAATCACGACCGTTGTGCATTGAAATCTGAGGCTTGATGAGGTGTCGTTGCCCTTGGCACGCTGTGCGGCGTGTCGAACGGGGTCGTGCTGTGAAGCGCGCCCCAAAAGATCCAATACGAAAGGACAGGACAACGACATGGATTT
>SLAT01000250.1 GCA_007126715.1 Roseinatronobacter sp. | reverse complement strand
GTGCAATTTGACGGCGCACCATGGCAGGGCATGGATGGCAAGGTCTTCTATGTCTGGTTCGATGCGCCCATCGAATACATTGCCGCCACCGCAGAATGGGCCGATGCACATGGGCTGGATGACAGCGCGTGGCAACGCTGGTGGCGCGATGACATGGGTGCCGAAGATGTGCGCTATGTGCAATTCATGGGCAAGGATAACGTGCCGTTCCACACGCTCAGCTTTCCCGCGACGCTGATGGGGGCGAATTTCGACAAGACCGAACCCTGGAAGCTGGTGGATTACATCAAATCCTTCAACTACCTCAACTACGATGGCGGCCAGTTCAGCACCTCTCTGGGGCGCGGTGTGTTCATGGATCAGGCCTTGTCGATCCTGCCTGCCGACTACTGGCGCTGGTGGCTGCTGTCACATGCGCCTGAAAGCAATGACAGCGAGTTTACGTGGGAAAATTTTCAGGCCTCGGTCAACAAGGACCTGGCCGATGTGCTGGGCAATCTTGTCAGCCGGGTGACGAAATTCTGCCGCTCGAAATTCGGCGAAGTGGTGCCAGAAGGTGGCACGATGGGCCCGCGCGAGGCGCAGCTTGTCGCCGATCTTGCAAAGGGTCTGGACAGCTACCAAACCGTCATGGACGGTATGCTGGTGCGCCGCTCGGCGCAGGATTTGCGCGCGCTTTGGGTACTGGGCAATGAATATCTGCAAGAAGCCGCGCCCTGGTCTACATTCAAGACCGACCCGGAAGGCGCAGCCGCGCAAATCCGGCTGGCGTTGAACCTGATCCGCTTCTATGCCGTCCTCTCGCAACCGTTCATCCCTGACGCTTCTGCGCGGATCATGGCCGCGATCAACTGCGATGACTGGTCTTGGCCGGACGACGTGGAAACCGCATTGAACACCCTGCCCGCAGGCCATGCATTCGAGGTGCCAGAGGTTTTATTCGCCAAGATAACAGATGAGCAACGCGCTGAATGGGAAGCCAAATTCGCGGGGCAGCGATAGTTACCCGAAAACAGGCCAACGGAATTGTTCCGCTTGACTGCATCCTTCTGAGAGATTTCAGGTTTGCCCTTTTCATGTGCGCGGGGCTGCTTTAGGCTGCGCTTATGTTTACCATCGAGCATGATTTCGACGCGACAATCATAACCCTTGTGGATGAGGGCGCACCAAGCCCCGAAGCGTTGCGCGATGATGTCATCATCACCGCCTTCGAGGATTGCGTGACGCTTCGCCAATTCGATCCACGGCGCGAGGATGATGTGGTAATTACCCTGTCGCTGTCGCAACTGCGCGAGCTGGCGGCAGCACTTGATTTGCCCGAAGGCAGCTACCGGCTGAACGCGCGCACGCGGCGCCCCTGAACACCAATTCGAACAATGCTGTGGTGCGGCGGAAGCTGTGTTTGACATTGCCCCTGCGCCTCCGGCAGGGTGGCGCCAAGACGGCAACACGAATCGTGCAGCCGCACCCCCGACAGTTTTATGAAAAAGGCACCTGCCGAAGGTCGCCAGAAAGGATGTGTCATGCTGACCAATGACCAGCTAAACCAATGGGATCGCGAGAATTTTCTGCACCCTTCCACGCATTTCGGCCAGCATGGGCGCGGCGAAAGCCCCACGCGGATCGTGACGACTGCCAAGGGCTGCTATATTGAAGACCGCGACGGCACAAAGCTGCTTGACGCCTTTGCCGGGCTTTATTGCGTCAATGTCGGCTATGGCCGCACTGAGATAGCCGAGGCCATTTCCAAACAGGCGCACGAGCTGGCCTATTACCATTCCTATGTCGGGCACGGCACTGAAGCGTCGATCACCTTGGCGCATATGGTCGCCGAGCGCGCGCCTGCACATATGAACAAGGTTTATTTCGGGCTTGGCGGGTCAGATGCGAATGAAACCAATGTCAAACTGGTCTGGTATATCCAGAACGTGCTGGGCCGCCCCGAAAAGCGCAAGATCATCTCGCGCTGGCGCGGCTATCACGGTTCGGGGCTGATCACCGGCTCGATGACGGGGCTGGTGCCGTTCCACAACAAGTTTGGCCTGCCTATGGCAGAAGTGGTGCATACCGAAGCGCCCTATTACTTCCGTCGGCCCGACCCCGATATGTCGGAAGACGCATTCACAGCACATTGCGCCGCCAAACTGGAAGAACTGATCGAACGCGAAGGCGCGGATACAATTGGCGCGTTCATCGCGGAACCTCTGCTTGGCACCGGCGGCATCGTTCCACCCCCCGCAGGCTATTGGGACGCGATTAAGCCGATTCTGAAAAAACATGATATCCTGCTAATCACGGATGAGGTCGTTACCGGCTTTGGCCGGATGGGCACGATGATGGGGTCCACACATTACGGAATCACGCCTGATATCATCACCATCGCAAAGGGTCTGACCTCGGCCTATGCGCCGCTATCGGGTTCTATCGTCAGCGATGATCTCTACAAGGTGTTGGAAGAAGGCACAGACAAATTCGGCCCCTTTGGTCATGGCTGGACCTATTCCGCCCACCCTATCGGGGCGGCAGCAGGTGTTGCTAACCTGAAACTGGTCGATGAGTTGGGGTTGGTACAAAATGCGCGCGAGACGGGCGCTTATTTCCGCAACGCAATGGCCGCGGCGCTGAAAGATCACCGTTTCGTGGGCGATGTGCGTGGCGACGGGATGCTGGCTGCTGTCGAATTGCAGCGCGACCCCGGCGCATATGTGGATTTCGATGCCTCGGAAAAGGTGACCGCGCAAGTGGTGGGCGAGATGGTCAAACGCGGGGTCATCGCGCGCGCCATGCCGCAGGGCGAGATCATCGGCTTTGCACCGCCGCTCTGCATGACGCCAGCCGAAGCCGACAAGGTTGTCGAAGTCACACGCGACGCGCTGGACGCGGTGACCGGCGTGATGTAACGCAACGGCCCCGCTATTGCAGCGGGGCCACTTCCCTTGGCCCCCTTTTGCCGGACATTGCGCAATGACCACCACAAACCCAAATTTCACCGATGCCGAATATGAGGGACGCATCACACGCACGCGCGCCGAAATGGAAAAGCGCGGTATTGACCTGCTGATCATAACCGACCCGTCCAACATGAACTGGATTTCGGGCTATGATGGGTGGTCTTTCTATGTGCATCAGGCCGTCTTGCTGCCACTTGAGGGTGAACCCGTCTGGTGGGGGCGCGGCATTGACGAGGCGGGCGCGAAGCGTACTGTTTTCATGCGCCGATCCGAGAGCATCGTGTCCTATGATGACAGCTATGTTCAGAACCCTCAAAAACACACGATGGAGGCATTGGCCGCACTCATCATCGACCGGGGCTGGAACACAGGCTGGATCGGCGTGGAGATGGATAATTACTATTACTCCGCCGCAGCACATCAGACCCTTGTCAACCATTTGCACGAAGCGCGGTTTGAGGATGCGACCGGCATGGTCAACTGGCAGCGCCTGATCAAGTCGGAATCCGAGTTGCTTTATATGCGCCGCGCTGCACGGATCGTCGAGCGGATGCACCGCGTCATCCTTGAAGTGGCCGAGCCGGGTATGGCGAAAAACATGCTTGTCGCCGAAATTGCCAAAGCCGGGATCGAGGGCGCGGACGGGCAATGGGGCGACTATCCGGCGATTGTGCCGATGGCCCCTTCCGGGCTTGATGCGACAGCCGCGCATCTGACATGGGATGACCGCCCGATGCGCGCTGGAGAGGCGACGTTTTTCGAGATAGCAGGCGTACACCGCCGCTACCATTGCCCGCAATCAAGAACCCTGTTTTTTGGCGCCGTCCCTGACCTGTATCGCCACGCCGAAGAAGCGGTGCTTGAGGCGACCGAGGCAGGGCTGGCACAATGCTTTCCCGGCGCAAGGGCGGAAGACGTGGCCAACACCTTTAACGCTGCACTGAACAAGCGCGGCTTCGAGAAAGATAACCGCTGCGGCTACTCAATCGGGTTGAGCTATCCACCAGATTGGGGCGAGCGGACCTTGTCCTTGCGCCGCGGCGACATGACCGAGTTGAAACCCGGCATGGTGATCCATTTCATGCCAGCGCTCTGGCTGGAGGATGGGGGCCTGGAAATTACCGAGCCGGTCCTGATAACCGAGCAAGGGCCAGAGCCGCTCTGCACGACACCGCGCGAGATTTTTGTGAAATAGGTTCCAGAACGGTTGCGCGAAAAAGTGCTTTCGTAACTGTTGGTGCCAGCCCGATCTCGTATGACCGGGCGCGACGTGGTATCGGGCTGCCGGCGGGACTGGAAAATCGGCCTGTCGTTCTTGGGCCCGACGGGTTTTGAGTATTTCTAGCAAGAAAATGAAAATACTTCGCACAATATCAGCTTGTTTTTTGCTGTGGGCCACTGTTGACTCTGGTCGGGCGCGTCTGGCGGTGAAGAGATGCGCCTGTCTGTGACCGCAAATCAGCGCCGGAGCCGAGCCATGAGCAAGATAACCAATCTGAGGACAGTGAAGAAACAAATGGCGCGACTGGACAAGAGGCGCGAGGCCGATGCCAATGCCGCCCGTCATGGGCGAAGCAAGGCCGAACGCAGCCGCGATGCCGACACTGTCGCGAGGCTAGCCACCCATCTGGATGCACACCGGCGCGAACCATGAGTGCGCGTCCGGTCAAGCATTCGCTGACATTGCGCGGTCACCGGACCTCTGTCTCGTTAGAGGATGTGTTCTGGCGCGAGTTTCGGCGCATTGCCGAGGCACGCGGCCAACCCCTTAACCAGCTTGCTGCCGAGATCGACGCCGCGCGCGGTGATATTGGTCTGGCCTCTGCCATCCGGGTCTTCGTGTTGAACGATGCGCTGGACCGCGCGACGGGCTGAACGGCACCGCAGTTCAGATCAATGCGAGGCATTCCGCCTGTACCGGATCAGGGAAACTGCGGTAAAGGCCAACTTCAAACCGTTCGATCATGCCGTGCATCTGGTCATAGGCGCGGGCGGCACTGTCATCCTGACCGCCCAGATGAGCAAAGGCCAGATCGAGTTGTGCCAGATCCAGCACGTCAATGCTGAGCAGGAAATCCCCGAATCCCGGCCCCGCCAGATGCAGCTTGCGGCGTTGCAGGTGCCAGCCGGAAATCTTGCCTGCACCCTTCAACCCAGTGAACCAATGGTTCACTGCATGGGCGAATGCGAGCGCATTGGCGTTAGGTTTAAGATCGATCATACAGTGGTAAGTTGTCATCATACCCTCGAAGTTGAGAGCGTTGATATTCGCACGGAAACCCTGACAAAACCTTTACGCCGATCACGACGCTGCAAAAAGCGCCTCTAGCTGCGCATCATGGAACGCCTTTGCAGCCTCGGGGGGCAGCGGGTTCGGACACAGGCCCAAGACGCTGGCCTTGAGGAAGAACCCCTGTGCAGGCAATCCGCCGGACGCCTTGCCCGTGACAACTGCGGCCCGCAAGGGGCGGCCAAGTGCGACATCTTCTTCCATCAGCACTTCAAGCAAATCGGTCAACCGCCTGATGCGCCCTGGCCCATCAAACCCGATCTGAGCGGCCAGTGCCCCATAGGTGATGCATTGACGGCGCTGTGCCAGATGGTTCAGCGCGGCTTCAAGCCGCGCTGATACCTGTTCGGTCATGTTTCTGCGCTGTCCGGGCCAGCGTCATCCAAGTCAGCGGGGGTTTCATCCCCTGTCTCTGCGATCCGCGCGACCGAAACGACATGTTCGCCATTCGATGTATTGAACACCTTGACCCCGCCAGCAGAGCGCGAGCGGAACGATATTCCGTCCACCGGAACCCGGATGGATTGCCCTTTGGAGGTCGCCAGCATGATCTGATCCGACATCTCGACCGGAAAGCACGCGACCAGCGCGCCGCCGCGCATGGCGCGGTCCATCGCCGCCACACCCATACCGCCCCGACCACGTACCGGATAGTTATGGCTTGAGGAGAGTTTCCCGGTACCGGCCTCGGTAATGGTGAGAATCAAATCCTCACAGGCCGACATTTCCGCGTAGCGCTCTGGCGACAGCGCGCCCTCGGTCGCGTCTTCTTCATCTTCGCCATCATCCTCTGTCAGCCCTGCCATCGCACGGCGCATCTTGAGATAGGTTGCGCGTTCCTCTGGCGAGGCCTCAAAATGGCGGATGACGGCCATAGAGACAACGCTATCGCCCTGCCCCAGCCGCACACCGCGCACACCTGTCGAGTCGCGCCCCTTGAAGACCCGAACATCAGTGCTGCGGAAGCGGATCGCGCGGCCGGACGCTGTGACCAGCATCACATCATCATCTTCATCGCAGATCCGCGCATTCACGAGGCTGACATCTTCGGGCAGCTTCATCGCGATCTTGCCGTTGCGCATGACATTGACAAAATCCGACAGCGCGTTGCGCCGCACATCACCTGCCGAGGTGGCGAACACGATTTGCAGGTTTTCCCACTCCTCCTCTGGCCGTTCTACCGGCATGATGGCTGCGATGCTGACACCAGAGGCTATAGGCAGGATATTGACCATCGCCTTGCCCCGCGCATTGCGGCCCGCAAGCGGCAAGCGCCATGTCTTGAGCTTGTAGACCATGCCATCGGTGGTGAAGAACAGAAGTTGTGTATGCGTGTTCGCAACGAAAAGCTGCGTGACGACATCATCATCCTTGGTGGACATGCCCGACAGACCCTTGCCGCCGCGACGCTGCGCGCGGAAATCGGCCAGCGGGGTGCGCTTGATATAGCCGCCCGATGTGATCGTCACGACCATGTCTTCGCGCTCGATCAGGTCTTCGTCGTCCATGTCGCCGGCCCAGTCGACAATCTCGGTGCGGCGGGGCACGGCGAATTGATCGCGCACTTCGCGCAACTCGTTCGAGATGATCTCCATCACGCGGGCGCGCGAGCGCAGGATATCAAGATAATCCTTGATCTTCGCGGCCAGTGTTTCCAACTCGTCGGTGACTTCCTTGACCCCCATTGCGGTCAGGCGTTGCAGGCGCAGTTCCAGAATGGCGCGGGCCTGAACCTCGGACAGGTTATAGGTGCCATCGTCATTCATGGTATGGCTTGGGTCGTCAATCAGCCGGATATAGGGCGCGATATCCATCGCAGGCCAACGCCGGGTCATCAGCTTTTCGCGTGCTTCTGCCGGGTCTGCTGATCCGCGGATGGTGGCAACAACCTCATCGACATTCGAGACAGCCACGGCCAGACCGCATAGCACATGGCTGCGTTCGCGCGCCTTGTTCAACTCGAACGCTGTGCGCCGGGTTACAACTTCTTCGCGGAAACTGACAAAGGCTGTCAGGAAATCGCGCAACGCCAACTGTTCGGGACGCCCGCCATTCAATGCCAGCATGTTGCAGCCGAAACTGGTCTGCATGGGCGTGAAGCGAAACAACTGGTTCAGCACCACATCGGGTGTGGCATCGCGCTTCAATTCGACGACAACGCGCACACCTGTGCGGTCGGATTCATCTGCGACCGAGGATATCCCCTCGATCCGCTTTTCGCGCACTGCGTCGGCGATCTTTTCGACCATGGTCGATTTGTTCACCTGATAGGGTATCTCGTCGATAATGATCGCGAAACGGTCCTTGCGCACTTCTTCAATATGCGTTTTCGACCGGATAATGACCGATCCGCGGCCTTCAAGATATGCCTTGCGTGCGCCCGAACGGCCAAGGATCAGCCCGCCAGTCGGGAAATCGGGTGCGGGCACATAGGCCATCAACTCTTCCGAAGTCAGATCGGGATTTTCGATCAGTGCAAGGGTCGCGTCTGCCACTTCGCCAAGGTTGTGAGGGGGGATGTTGGTGGCCATACCGACAGCAATGCCGCCCGCACCATTGACCAGCATGTTGGGAAAGCGCGCAGGCAGAACCGTGGGTTCCTGATCGCGGCCATCATAATTGTCCCGAAAGTTGACCGTATCTTTGTCAATATCGGCCAGAAGCGCTGCGGCGGCCTTGTCCATGCGCACTTCGGTGTAGCGCATGGCGGCGGCGTTATCACCGTCCATCGACCCGAAATTGCCCTGCCCATCCAGAAGCTTGAGCGACATTGAAAACGGCTGGGCCATACGCACCAGCGCGTCATAAATGGCCGAGTCGCCGTGCGGATGGTATTTACCCATCACATCACCCACTGCGCGCGCAGATTTGCGGTAGGGCTTGTCATGGGTGTTGCCTGCTTCATGCATTGCATAAAGAATACGCCGATGCACAGGTTTTAATCCATCGCGCAGATCAGGGATCGCCCGGCTGACAATCACGCTCATCGCGTAATCAAGATAGGAGGCGCGCATTTCCTGCGTAATGGAAACGCTTGGCCCCGAAGGACTTGATGGTGGAATTTCATCCATGTTTTCAGGGGTTTCTGGACTGTCGCTCACATGGCCCTCACGTCTGTTCACACCACTCTAGATATGGTTGACCGTACTTTATCAGAACCATGATATGGGGTGCAATGGCCGCGCTGACAATCATTTGGCAGCCACGCGGCTAAGGTGCCAACAGCATGTTTTTGTTGAAAATAATCTTCTCTCTGGCATGATTTCTGTAGGAACCGCAATAAGAGGTATCGTATGGAAAAACACCCTGTCGAATTGATGCTCAAAGGCTACGGGCTGACAACAGCGGAAATGATCTATCGAATGCCCGACCATATTCACGTGCTCAACACGTTTGTCTGGCAAGATTATGATCTGGCGCCCGACTATCCGCGTCTGTTTGAATTCATCGAATTCTGGCAGGACAGTATTGAGGGGCCGCTGCATTCGGTACGGTTTACGCACAGAAAACGGCTGGATGCCGGGCAGTGGCGCCATGTTGTCGGTGAATTTGAAGTCGGTAAATTCAACAAGCGCAACATGCGCCTGCATTAGGCGCGCAGGCGCAGGCTAAGCAGCCACAGCCCGGCAATACCGAATGACGCAACTGCATTCCAACTTGCCATGGACAGACCCAGCATTTCCCAAGGCACCTCGTCGCAGCGCACGACGGGTGCGGCCATGATCTGGGCCAGCAATTCCTCGGCACTCATCCCACTCAGGTCACCGCCTGCACTGCAGGATGCAGGCCCGGACCACCATCCCCTCTCAACTCCGGTATGGTACACACCGATACCACCAGAAACAGCAGCGCCACCTGCCCCGACCAGCGGCAACAAGACACCCGGAACCACCAGCGCCCCGGCTCCTGCAAGCGCCACGACATGCGGCCAGCGTTGCCAGATGCACAGCGCACAGGGCGCCATGCCGCCGATATACTGAAAGGCCAGCGCCCCAAGAAGCAACCCGACCGAGCCGAGAAGCGCCAGAACCTGTAGCTGCCTGCGCATCACAAATACCTCACCACCACGAATCCGCCCAGAAGCAACGCCATGAAGACACTGAATACAAGACCCAGCCGCTTCTCGATGAATTCACGAATTGGTGCGCCGTATCTGCGCAGCAGCGCCGCCACGATGAAAAAACGCAAGCCGCGCGCCACGATCGAGGCCAACATGAACACTGGCAAAGACAAGGCAGTTGCGCCCGACAGGATGGTAATCACCTTATAGGGAAACGGGGTCACGCCCGCGATCAGAACCGCCCAAGCCCCCCATTCATTATAACGGGCCTGAAACTCTGCGAAATAGGCGTCCTTGCCATAGAACTCCAGCACGGGTCGGCCCAGTGTCTCGAACGCGCCATAGCCGATCCAATACCCTGCCAGTCCTCCCGCAACCGAAGCAACGGTCGCCACGCCAGCAATGACAAAAGCCTGCGACGGACGCGCCACGATCAT
>SLAT01000262.1 GCA_007126715.1 Roseinatronobacter sp. | reverse complement strand
GTGGCCGAGGCGATGCGGTTCGTCATGGAGAAAAACCCGACCACGGCGATAATGTCGAAAATATCGCGGTCCGTGAAACCGTGTGCGCGCAATGCATCGCGCTCTGCATCACCGATCTTGGCGCTGGCCTCTGTGACAAGGGCTGCGAAATCCAGCATGGCGCGGGTGCGCATGTCCAGGGGGGCTGCGCGGTAATTCATCACCATCGCTTCGCCCAGGGCCGGGTCGCCGGAAAGCGCGCGCACTGCCGCCCCATGCGCCACCTGACAATACCAGCACCGGTTGATCGACGAGACAACGACCGCGATCATCTCGCGCTCCAGCTTGCTCAATCCGCTCTCGCCCAGCATCAGATCATTATACATCGCCACAAAAGCATCAAATTTTGCCATATCGAACAGATAGGCCCGCAGCACATTGGGCACGATGCCCAGCTTTTCCTCGCATATTTCCAGATAGCGCTGTGTGCGTTCCGGTATCTCCGCCGTGGCTGGCAGATCCAGCCGTGTGACTTGCTGTGTCATTGCAATCCTTCCTTCTCGGCCTCGACGCGGTAGTGATAACGGGTGCAGACCTGCATCCCCAAACGTTCATACAATGCGCAAGCCCCGGTATTTGCCTCTGTCACAGCCAGGGCCAGTGTATGTGCGCCCTGTGTCTGTGCCCACCATGCCGCCCCCTGTATGACCAGCGCGCCAACACCCTTGCGCCGCATATGGGGCAACACCTCGATGGCGTGCAGCATGGCGATCCCCTCGTGCAGTGCGCAAAACGCGACCCCTGCGGCGCGGTCTTCGATGCGGGCGACAAATCCCGTCTTGGGTAAGGCTGCACGCCCCATGACCGCCAGGCGGCCCGCGCCAATGCCGCCCTCTGCCCAGATATCGCGCATGATGGCGAGGGGGGGCCAGATATCAAACAGTTCCACATGGCCTGGCTTGCGCGCAAGCTCGGCGACAGGACCGGCATAGATGCGCGTGGGATCCAGCAGACGATAACCGCGCCCGGTCAGTACCGCGTCAAGGGTGCTGTCGGGCGCGCCCAGCCGGAACAGTGGTGTCTGTCCGTGTGCGCGCATCCAAGCTTGTGCGACTTCGACAGGGGCATCGTCGCGCAACGGGCTTGCCGCCGAGACGCGCTTGCCCCCGCCGGCCCCGTCACGCAGCACCCAACCATCCTGCCTGTCAGTTTTCAGTGCCGGCCAGGTCGCATCCAGTGCGGCCATCAATCTGCCCGCATCGGGCATACTCACGCAACGGCCTCGGGGAACAGCGCGGCCAGTTTGATCAACGCTGCATCCACCTGTGCCCTGTCTTCGCCGCGGACCACGACATTTGCCCCGAAAGCGCCATCCCGCTGGAACGGGTAGCAGCCTATGGACAGGTTCGGGAAAGCCTCGGCCAGTGCTTTGAGATCGGTGGCAATCTCGCCCTCACCGCGTGGGATGGTCAGGCTCTGGCTGAAAAGCGCCGCCCCCGCCGCAAGGCTGGGCAGAAGGGCCGCGACCATGGCCTGAAACACCGCAGGCACGCCCGCCATCACATGCACATTCCCGATCGAGAAGCCCGGCGCACTGGACACCGGATTGTCGATCAGACGGGCCCCGTCGGGAATGCGCGCCATGCGCAGGCGCGCGGCGTTCAACTCCAGCCCGGTGCGGGTGTAATGCTCGGCCAGAATGGCGCGCGCATCCTCGCGGATCTCCAGCCCAACCCCGAACGCGGCCGCGACCGCATCGGCGGTGATGTCGTCATGCGTGGGGCCGATCCCGCCAGAGGTGAAGACATTGTCATAATCTGCGCGCAACGCATTGAGGGCGGCCACGATCCTGTCGTGCCGGTCAGTGACAATGCGGACTTCGCACAGGTCTATCCCCCGCAGAGCCAGTTGACCGGCCAGAAAATGCATATTCGCATCGCGCGTGCGGCCTGACAGGATTTCATCACCGATAACAAGCATTGCGGCTGTAGGGTTGGACATTTGCCTTCTCCGGAAAACGCATCTGTCCAAGGTATAGGAGGGCGCGTGGCAGGTTCCAACCCCTCACGCACGATAGGCGTGCTGATGTGACTCAACTCACGGGGCTTGCAACTGCGCGGCGGTAGATATGCCATGTCGCATGGCCCAGGACCGGCAGCGCCACGAACAGGCCCAGAAACAGAGGCACCATTGCGACAAACAAGGTTGCTGCAATGACTGCGGCCCATTTCAGCATGACCTGCGGGTTCGTGCGGACCGTCTCAAGGCTGACAATCATCGCGGTCATGAAATCGATATCGCGTTCCAGCAACATGGGCAGGCTGACCACGGTAATCGCAAACAGCGCCACCGCGACCAGTGCCCCGGCCAATGACCCGATCAGCAACATCATGATGCCCGGACCAGTTGCCAGCAAGGCAAGTGATTCAGACCCAATGCCGGATTGCGCCAGAAAGATTGCGAAAATGCCACGCGCGAGGATAATCCAGAACCCGAAAATGATCAGCACGACCACGCCCATCACCAGCAATTGTTCGTCCCCGCGCCCGCGCATCGCCCCGAGGATAGCGCCCCAGTGCATCGGTTCGCCTGCCTCGCGGCGGCGACTGACCTCATAAAGGCCGACTGCCGCAAAGGGCGCGAATAGCGGAAACCCCGCAGCTATGGGGATGAACCATGCCGCCTCTCCGCGCGCGAACAGCCCGAAATACAGCGCAATCCCGCCCAGAACATAGAAAGCCGCGAAAAACAGCCCGAATGCCGGATATGCCTTGAAGTCACTCCAGCCCGCAGCCAAGGCGGCGCGCAGATCGCTTTCGGACAGATCGCGCGCAGTTTCGATTGGTTCAATATCTGCGTGTTTGGTAATGCTCATTGGTCACCCTCCCCAGATCCGAGGAGATAAGGGTGCCAAATGCTGCGTCACCAATCAAGGATTTCATGCGGACAGCCTGTCAATCTGGCGAAAATGGCTGGTTCTCGGCGGCTTTGGCGTCAGTCTGAACGGCGCTGGGCCGCGCTGCGCAGATCCTGCATCAATTCGTTAAGCAGCTTGGACGCAACCTCATCTGTCAGATTGCCGTTTTCGCCGAACGCCTTGGAGGGGCTGGACAGAAGCATCTCTGGCCCTTGCAACAGATAGGGGCGGAACGCGACCATCATAAGGCGCAGGGCAAATTGCGTGCGCTCCCCGCCCGCGCGCCCTGCGGCAGCCGAGACAATGGCCACGGGCTTGTCCTTCCACGGGGCACCGCCACGGCTAAGCCAGTCGAGGGCGTTCTTCAGCACGCCGGGGGGCGCCTTGTTATATTCCGGGCAGGCGATAACCACGGCATCTGCATTCGCGATCAGATCTTTCAGTTTGGTGACTTCGGCGGGCATGCCCTGCGCTTCGAGGTCTTCGTCAAACAGGGGCAGGCGCAGATTTCCCTCTGCAAACTCTGCCGGACCAAAAGCCTCTTTTGCGGCATGCATGAGTTTGCGATTCCAGGACTCTTTACGCAATGATCCGCATAACCCCACCAGTTTCAACTCAGACATGATACCTCCTGTTACTATTCGTCACACTAGCTATGACTTGAGGAACGAAAGGCAATCCTGACGGGTTGCACCGGAGCGAAATATCTCTCACTCTGATGGTGAACATGTGAAAAAAGAGGGTTCGATGACACAACGACATGGCGGACAGATTCTGGTGGACCAGTTGAAGGCACAAGGGGTCACACGGGTCTTTTCTGTGCCTGGCGAAAGTTTTCTGGCGGCCCTTGATGGGCTGTATGAGTCGGGTATCACCAATATCGTCTGCCGCCACGAAGGCGGGGCCTGCATGATGGCCGAAGCCCATGCCAAGCTGACCGGCCAGCCCGGTATCGTCTTTGTCACGCGCGGGCCAGGGGCCAGCAATGCGTCCAGCGGCATTCATGTCGCGCGGCAGGATTCGACGCCGCTGATCATGTTCGTGGGCCAGATCGACAACCGCCACCGCGACCGCGAGGCGTTTCAAGAAGTCAATTACCGCGAATTCTTCAAGCCCATCGCCAAATGGGCTGCTGAAGTGGACCATACCGAGCGCCTGCCCGAATATATCAGCCGTGCCTTTCATCAGGCCAGTTCCGGCCGCCCCGGCCCTGTGGTGCTGGCACTGCCCGAGAATATCCTCTCCGCGCGTGCAGACGTGCCGGATATTCCCGCTATTGCACCCATGCCGCCCTCGGTCTGCTCCGAGCAACTGGACGCGGTGCAGGACATGCTGTGCAAGGCCAAGCGGCCACTGGTGATCGCAGGCGGGTCGGTCTGGTCGGCAGAGACGGCGCAGGCGCTTGGGCAGTTTGCAAAGAATTTTGGCCTGCCTGTCTGCGTGACCTTCCGCCGGATGGACCGGATCGACAACCGCCACCCGAATTACGCAGGCGATCTGGCTGTGGGCATGAACCCCAAGCTGGCCCAGAGAGTGCGCGATGCCGATTGCCTGCTGGTGCTTGGCTCTCGTCTGGGTGATATTGCAACGGGGGGCTATGAGTTGCTTGATCCGGCCAGCCCCGGCAAGACAATCATCCATATTCACCCCGACCCCGATGAGTTGGGCCGTGTGTTCCGGCCCGATCTGGCGCTGGCAGCACCTGCGGTTGATGTGATTGCAAAACTCAGCCAGCGCACGGCACCTGATCACCCTGACTGGGCGGAATGGACCCGCGCGGCGCATGATGATTATCTTGCATGGGTCACACCCGTAGAAACCCCCGGCGCGGTGAAGCTGGAGCAGGTGATACACCACCTCTCCGACATGCTGCCGGATAATGCCATTGTCACCAATGGCGCAGGTAATTACGCGGCATTTCTGCACCGTTACTTGCGCGCGCGCGCCTTTCCGGGCCATCTGGCGCCCACATCCGGGTCGATGGGCTACGGCTTTCCGGCGGCGATCTCGGCCAAGCTGGAACATCCCGACCGCCCCGTGATCTGTTTCGCAGGGGATGGCTGTTTCCAGATGACATTGAACGAGATGTCGACAGCCCGCCAATACGGGGCCAATATCGTGGTGATCGTGTGCAATAACGGCCAATACGGCACGATTAGAATGCATCAGGAAAAGACCTATCCGGGCCGCGTCAGTGGCACGCAGATGTTCAACCCCGATTACGCAGACCTTGCCCGCGCATATGGCGGGCATGGCGAGAAGGTGGAGCGGACAGAAGATTTCGCCGCCGCCTATCAGCGTGCCACTGATGCGGGTCTGCCTGCCGTGATCGAGCTGGTGCTGGACCCTGACGCGCTGTCACCGGGGCTGACAGTGGCGGGGGCGCGTGCGCTGGCCAAGTAGGGTGCGCGCGAGGACTGCTGCGCGGGCGCTGCACCCGTCGCCCGCATCGCTTAAGCCTGCGGCGCGTTGCGGATACCTTCTTTTGAGTATTTTTAGCAAGAAAATGTTAAAGGCGCAGCAACTCTGGCAGGTGGTGCATGTCGTGAAAGACTTGCGCCCCCTCAGCGGTGAGAGGCGCGCCGGTGTCGTGGGGCGCAAAGCCATAGCAGCGCATGGCGGCGTTGCGCGCGGCGCGCGCGCCTGTGGCACTGTCTTCGATCACCACACACTTGGCGGGGGCAGCGCCAAGGGTTCGGGCGGCATGCAGGAACAGATCCGGCGCGGGTTTGGGCGCGGGGACATGTTCGGCTGAAAACATCCGGCCCTGCATACGTGCCCATAGCTCCGGGTGCTGGCCGAGAGTGATTTCCATCTTGGCCATGCGCCCGTTGGACGCGACGCAATAGGGGATCGCCGCCTGATCGAGCATGTCCATCACGTGCTGCACACCCGGAATCACGTCGACCCCGCGTTTCAGAAGCGCATAGATGCGTGCATACATGTCTGGCACCCAGCCTTCGGGAATGGTGGCGCCCAGTTCTGAAGCGCGTTGCCCGGCGCTGGCGATGGTGCCACCGACAAACAGGCTTGTGACTTGAGAGACCTCAAGCGACAGGCCACGCAGTTCCAGATCGTCGCGCAGCAGGTTCAGTGTCAGGGGTTCGCTGTCGACGATCACACCATCGCAGTCGAATATTACAAGCGCGGGTGTCATGGGGCCTCCTTGCGGCGCAAAAAAGTGACATGGGTTTCGCCATAGCGGCGCTGGTCAAGGGTTTCAAACCCGGCCGGGGCCAGTTGTGGGCTGGCTTCTTCCCAGATGATCCGTGCATTCGGTGCAATCCAGCCGCCCGACAGCGCCGAGGCAAGCGCCGCCGTGCCTAGCCCCTTGCCGTAGGGCGGATCAAGAAAGACCAGTGAAAAGCCGGGCCCGCGGGACTCGCCAAGGCTGGTGGCGTCACGGCGAAAAACCTTGGTGCAGCCCATCGCCTGCATTTTCTCGATATTGGCGCGCAGCGCCGCGCGGGCGGCCGCGCCGTCATCGACAAAGGTGCACTGCGCCGCCCCGCGAGAAAGCGCTTCCAGCCCTAGCGCGCCCGTTCCTGCAAAAAGGTCCAGCACGCGCGCGCCCTCTAACGGCTGCGCATGCGTTCCGTTGATCAGCAGATTGAAGATCGCCTCTCTTACGCGATCCGAGGTGGGGCGCAGATGGGCCTGTGCATCGCCTTCGCCGATATCGACCAGTTTCAACCCACGATACTTCCCGCCGATGATCCTCATGCGCGCAAGAGCGCCTTGAGGTCGGTCTGTGGGTCCGCAAGGGCGGCAGGATCTGGGCTGCGCCCCATTTCCAGCAATCGCTTGCCAACCATGAACGCGCGCGGGTCGCCCATCGCATCAACGGCCAGAAACTTGTCGCCTGCAAAATACCAGTGGCTTGGAGCATCGCCCTGGCGCAGGATGACGCGGTCATAACCGGTGTTCAGCCCTGCGATTTGCAATTTCATGTCGTACTGATCCGACCAGAACCACGGCACGGGGTCATAGTCCTTGGCGGCACCCAGCATGTTTTCGGCCACCAGTTCGGCCTGATCAATGGCATTCTGAACGCTTTCCAGCCGCAAGGATGTGCCACGATAGGGGAAGGCCGCGCAATCGCCTGCCGCCCAGACATGCGGATCGGATGTGCGGCCCCGCGCATCGACCTGAATGCCATTTTCCACCATCAACCCTGCCGCCTCGGCCAGCGTTGTTGCAGGTGTGACCCCGATTCCGGCGATCACAAAATCCGCATCAAGCCGCGTGCCATCACTCAGGCGCACACCGGTCACATGGCTGTCGCCCTCGATCCGCTCCACCCCTGTCGCAAGCATGAAACGCACGCCGTGGCCTTCGTGCAGCGCCTGAATGGCGGCTGATGTCTCTGGCGCGGCGACGCGTTGCAAGATACGTGGGGCCATTTCCAGAACGGTGACCTGAAGTCCCTTTTTTGCGGCAACGGCTGCTGCTTCCAGCCCGATATAGCCGCCACCGACAATGACCACGCGGCGACCTGCGCCGAAATCCGGGGCCATTGCATCGACATCTGCAAGGCTGCGCACGGCATGCACCCCGGCGAGCGTGCCGCCAATCATGGCCGGTAGATGACGCGGGGTCGCGCCTGTGGTCAGAGCCAAAGCGTCATAGGGCAGAACCTTGTCGCCAAGGCGCACAATCTGTTCCCTGCGGTCGATGCTTTCAACTTTTGTTCCAAGATGCAGGTCAATATTGTGTTCTGCGTAAAAACTTTCAGGTCGCAGAAACAGGCGCTCTTGCGACATTTCGCCCAAGAGATAGGCTTTCGACAGCGGCGGGCGCTGATAAGGCAGAACTGGCTCTTCCCCGATCAGGGTGATCTGCCCTGAAAACCCCAGCGTCCGCAATTTTGCGACAAGCGACGCCCCGGCCTGACCGGCACCGATAACCACAATTCTTTTCATTCTGCTTCTGCCCCTCTGGCCGCTGTGGAACGTTACGCTATGTTCCATGGACAAATAACCCTAACAAGAACAGGAGCCAATCCATGACACTCGCAACCGGGGACAAATTGCCAGAGGCCAGCTTTAGCCGCATGGGCGAGAACGGGCCAGAGCAAGTTGACCTCTCCAGCCTGACCAAGGGCCGCAAAGTCGTGATCTTTGCCGTACCGGGTGCATTCACGCCCACATGCCATTCGGCACATGTTCCCAGCTTTATTCGGACCAAAGACGGATTTGCCGCCAAAGGGGTGGATGAAATCGTCTGTCTGTCGGTCAATGATCCCTTTGTGATGAAAGCATGGGGCGAGACGACCGGTGCAAGCGCCGCCGGTCTGACCTTTCTGGCCGATGGCTCTGGCGGGTTCACCAAGGCGATCGGCATGAGTTTTGACGCTCCTCCAGTCGGGCTTCTGGGCCGTTCCAAGCGCTACGCAATGCTGGTCGAGGATGGCACTGTCAGTTTGCTGCATATCGAGGAAGGCCCCGGCGTGTGCGAAGTCTCGGCTGGTGAGGCGCTGCTGGCGGCGATGTAATGGATGACTGCGCGCTCTCGGTCACGCTGAACGGCGATCTGGGTCAGATTGATCCCGCTCTCTGGGACGCTTGTGCAAATCCGCAGGGCGCGCAGCCCCCGCTTGATCCGTTTACCACCCATCGCTTCCTGCACGCGCTGGAGCGGTCGGGCTCAGTAGGTGCAGGCAGCGGGTGGGAGGCGCGGCACATTCTGGTGCATCAGGGCGGTGATCTTGTTGCCGTAGCCCCGCATTATGTGAAATCGCATTCGCAGGGCGAATATATTTTCGATCATGCCTTCGCGCAGGCCTATGCGCGGGCAGGGGGGCAGTATTACCCCAAATTGCAGGTCGCGGTGCCCTTTACCCCGGCCACAGGCAGACGGTTTCTGTGCAAACCGGGGTTTGAGGCGCAGGGCACGGCCGCGATCTTGCAAGGCATGGCGCAGATTGCACGCGAGAACAGACTGTCTTCAGCGCATGTGACCTTTTGCACGGAAGACGAGGCAGCACTTGGCGCAGAGCAAGGCTTTCTGCACCGCGTGACAGAGCAATTTCATTGGGAAAACCCGGGGTATCAGGATTTTGACGGCTTTCTATCGGCGCTCTCGTCGCGCAAGCGCAAGACCATCCGCAAGGAGCGCGCCACGGCACTTGGGTTTGGCGGCACGATCCGTGCGCTAACGGGCGACGCGCTGGAACCTGCGCATTGGGATGCGTTCTGGGAATTCTATCAGGACACAGGTGCGCGCAAATGGGGCACCCCCTACCTGACGCGCGCATTTTTCGATCTGGTGCAGGACCATATGCGCGATGATGTGCTGCTGGTGCTGGCTGAGCGTGACGGAGAACCGGTCGCAGGCGCGTTGAATTTCATCGGGCAGGATGTGCTGTTCGGGCGCTATTGGGGCTGCGTCGAGGATCACCCCTGCCTGCATTTCGAGTTGTGCTATTATCAGGCGATGGATTTCGCGATTGCGCGCGGATTGGGCCGGGTTGAGGCGGGCGCGCAGGGAACCCACAAGCTTGCGCGTGGTTACATGCCTACAAGGGTGCATTCGCTGCATTACTTCCCCGAACCGGGGTTTCACAAGGCTGTGGCGCGGTATCTGTCGGAAGAAGGGCGCGCGATCGAGTATGAGATGCGCGTCCTTGCAGATTATGCCCCATTTCGCAAAACGGACGGAGGATAGAATGGCTGAGAAACTGACGGATCGCAATGTTTTGGACCCGCTTCTGGATGCAGGCTGGAGCATGGTGGACGGGCGTGATGCCATCACCAAGGAGTTCGTTTTCGCCAATTTCATCGAGGCATTCGGCTTTATGTCGCGCGCGGCATTGGTGGCCGAGAAGATGGGGCACCATCCTGAATGGTTCAATGTCTACAAGACGGTGACAGTGACATTGAGCACGCATGACGTAGGTG
>SLAT01000151.1 GCA_007126715.1 Roseinatronobacter sp. | reverse complement strand
GTTCACTCATGATTTTTGCCATTGGCTGCCTATGCGATATGTCTAATCTGTCATATAAGATACCAATGCAGAATTTCACCCGACGAGGAGCGCGCATGAGCACCGAAACCGACCTGATCGCCGAGATCGAAACGCTGGGCGAGAAACTGGCCCTTGCGCGCGCCAGTATCAACCGCCGCTTCATTGGCCAGAAGAACGTGGTTGACCTGACACTGACCGCCATGCTGTGCGGTGGTCATGGTCTGCTGATCGGTCTGCCCGGTCTGGGCAAGACCCGGCTGGTGGACACATTGTCTACCGTCATGGGCCTGAAAGGCAACCGCATCCAGTTCACGCCCGACCTGATGCCAGCCGACATCCTCGGGTCTGAAGTGCTGGACATGGCAGAGGATGGCAGACGCGCATTCCGGTTTATCGAAGGCCCCATCTTTTGCCAGCTTCTGATGGCGGATGAGATCAACCGCGCCAGCCCGCGCACACAGGCAGCGCTGCTGCAGGCCATGCAGGAAGGCGAGGTGACCGTAGCGGGCGACCATCACAAGCTGGAACGCCCGTTTCATGTGCTTGCGACCCAGAACCCCATCGAACAGGAAGGAACCTATCCACTGCCCGAAGCCCAGCTTGACCGCTTTCTGGTGCAGATTGACGTTGAATATCCCGACCGTGCGACCGAACGCGACATCCTGATCGCCACGACTGGCGAGGGCGAAGGGACCGCACATGAAGTGTTCACCGCAGCAGAACTGATGGCCGCGCAATCACTTTTGCGCCGCATGCCGGTAGGAGAGAAAGTGGTCGAGGCGATTCTCGATCTGGTCCGCGCCTGCCGCCCGGATGAAGCAGAGGCGCATGACGCCGTCAAGGGGGCCGTAAGTTGGGGACCGGGGCCGCGTGCAGCGCAAGCCCTTATGCTGACAGTTCGTGCACGCGCGCTTCTGGACGGACGGCTTGCCCCATCGGTCGAAGATGTTGCCGCTATGGCGCGCCCGGTCCTAAGCCATCGGATGGCACTTGGCTTTGCGGCGCGCGCGCGGGGTGAAAACCTTGGTGCGATCATTGACCGCGTTGCAGCGACCGCAACCCGGATGGAGGTGGCGGCTTGACCACACCCGCCGCCCTGCGCACCCAAGCCGAGGCGCTGGCCGCCCCCCTGCCCGCGCTGCTTGCGCAGGCAGAGCAACTTGCCGCGTCGGTTCTGCCCGGTGCACATGGGCGCAGGCGTGCGGGAACAGGTGACGAATTCTGGCAGTACCGGCAGGCGACATCTTCCGATGGCGGCGCAAGGATCGACTGGCGCCGCTCTGGCCGCGCGGATGTCCATTTCGTACGAGAGACTGAATGGCAAGCTGCACAGGCAGTGACCTTGTGGGTCGACCGCTCTCAGGCGATGGGGTTTAGCGGCGACAAATCCCGCCAGCCGAAAGCTGCTCGCGCGCAGGTTCTGGGTTTGGCCCTCTCGGTTTTACTGCTGCGAAGCGGCGAACGTGTTGGGCTTTTGCCGGACCTGCCCCCGCGGTCCGGTCGCGCGCAACTGGACCCATTGGCGCTGGCCCTGTCTGAAATCGACAGTGAGACCGATTATGGCACGCCGCCCCTGTCGCCGCTGCCCTCGCACTCGCAGGCGGTTTTCCTGTCGGACTTTCTGGGCGATCCCGGCGCTGTGCAAGACGCGGTGGGACGTGCCGCGGATCGTGGCGTGAAGGGCGCATTGGTCCAAGTTCTGGACCCGGCAGAAGAGGAATTCCCCTATCAAGGCCGTTCAATCTTTGAATCTATGGCGGGTGCGCTGCGCCACGAGACATTGCGCGCCAACGATCTGCAATCGCGCTACCGTGCACGGCTGGCCGAACGCAAGGATATGCTGGCCGGTCTGGCCCGCGTGACCGGCTGGCAAGTGCTGACGCATCACACCGATCAACCTGCCGCCAACGCCCTGATGTGGCTGTGGCAGGAACTCGATGCGGGACGGGGGCGCTGATGTTCACACTTGGCCCCATCGGATTTGCGACACCCGCGCTGTTGCTGGCGCTGGTTGCGCTGCCACTTCTGTGGTGGCTTTTGCGTGCAGTGCCGCCCGCACCCGTGATCCGGCGCTTTCCCGGCGTCGCGCTGCTGATCGGGCTGCGCGATGAAACCACCGAGACGGACAAAACACCGTGGTGGCTTTTATTGCTGCGCGCGGTCGCTGTTGCGGCCCTGATAATTGGCTTCTCCGGCCCTGTGCTGAACCCACAGGCGGCGCGCGATGGCTCTGGCCCGCTGCTGATTGCTATGGATGCCAGTTGGGCCAGCGCGCATGACTGGCAGCGCCGGCAGGCACGTGTCGAAGACTTGCTGGCCGAGGCACAGCGCGCAAGCCGCCCTGTTGCCGTGGTCGCCCTGACCGATCTTCCAACGGGCGAGACGACCTTTCGCGCCGCCGATTACTGGGTCGAGCGGGTGCCCGGTCTTGCCCCTGCCCCTTTTGTCGCTGATGGCGACAGGCTGGATGACTGGCTCGACACATTGCCTGACGCTTTCGACACTTACTGGGTTTCGGACGGGCTGGCGCATGACTACCGCGAAGGTCTGACGGCTGCTTTTCAGGCGCGCGGCACCCTGACCGCATTCGAGACATCACGCACCCCCCTCGCTCTGGCCCCCCCGAGTTTGCGCGAAGGCGTGATACACCTGACCGCCCACCGCCCCGAAGGCTTGCCCGCACAAGAGATTGAAGTAACCGCGACAGGCCGTGATCCCGCGGGTGTCGAGCGGATGCTTGCGCGCGGCACGACCAGTTTCGAGGCCGATGCCACGCAAGCCACACTTGATTTCACCCTGCAACCTGAATTGCGCAACCGGATAACCCGCTTTCAGATTGCGGGTGAACGCAGCGCCGGGGCTGTGGCGCTGACCGATGATGCGCTGCAACGGCGCAAGGTGGCGCTTCTGGCAGGCCGCGACGGGCGCGAAGGGCTGGACCTGCTCTCGCCCTTCTTTTACCTGCGTCAAGCGCTGGAGCCGGTGGCAGAATTGATCGAAAGCCCTTCGGTCGACGATCTTTTGCTAACTGCCCCGGATGTGCTGATCCTCGTCGATGTCGCCCAACTGGGAGAGTTGGAAACCGCGCAATTGCTTGATTTCGTCAATGACGGCGGGTTGCTGTTGCGCTTCGCGGGGCCGCGCCTTGCTGCCAGCGATGTTGCGCGCACGGATGAAGACCCGCTCTTGCCGGTGCGGCTGCGCATTGGCGGGCGCACAGTGGGCGGCGCCATGAGCTGGGGAGAGCCGCGCCGCTTGCGTGAGTTCGGGCAGGACTCGCCCTTTGCGGGGCTGACAATTCCTGAAGAGGTGACCATCAGCGCGCAGGTTCTGGCACAGCCAGACCCTACACTTGGTGAACGCACGATTGCATCTCTCGCTGATGGCACACCTTTGGTGACACGGAAATTTTCAGGTGACGGGCAAGTGGTGCTGATCCACACAACCGCCAATGCGGAATGGTCGACCCTTCCGATTTCCGGCCTGTTCGTCGATATGCTGGAACGTCTGGCCGTGTCCACCCGCCCGGCTGCCCCTTCGCAAGATGCCTTGATCGGGGCGCAATGGCAGCCTGAGCGCGCGCTTGACGGGTTTGGTCAGGTCATCGACACAAGCAATCGCCCTGTCTTGCCCGGCGAAACGCTGGCAGAGGCGCGTTTTGGTCCCGAATTTCTACCTGGGGTCTATCGCAGCGCAGTGGGAACGCTTGCTCTGAATATCGGGCAGGAAAACATGGAGTTACGCGAAAGCAGTTGGCCTGTTTCCGTAGTGCTGGAACGCGACACCATTCGCGAGGAGCGTGATCTGACAGCTGCCTTCCTGACCCTCGGACTAGGAGCACTTATGATAGATATTCTGGCCGCGCTCTGGGTTTCGGGCAGATTGCGTGGGGCCACAGCGGTGCTGGCCCTTGCCGCTTTCGCGCTGCAAACACCCCCGGCACAGGCACAAGATGATGACCGTTTGGCGTTGCAGGCAACATCTGACGTTGTTCTGGGACATGTGCTTACAGGTGATGCACGTGTTGACGACATGGCCCGCGCTGGACTTCTGGGGCTTGGGCGCACGCTGTTTTCGCGCACTTCCGTTGAACCGGGGCCACCTATCGGGGTCGATCTGGAACGCGACGAGTTGACCTTTTTTCCTTTCCTCTACTGGCCGATAACAGAGAATACGCCGGTTCCCTCGGATGCCGCTTATGCCAAACTGAACCGCTATCTTCGCGGTGGCGGCATGATCATGTTCGACACACGCGACGCAGAACTTGCAGGGCTGACGCGCACAACGCCTGAGGCGCGGCGCCTACAGGCCATTGCCCGCCCCCTTGACATCCCCCCGCTGGAGCCTGTCCCAGAAGACCATGTCCTGACACGCACCTTCTATCTGTTACAGGAATTCCCCGGCCGCTTCTCGGGCCGCGATGTCTGGGTAGAGGCCGCGCCCCCGGATGCCGAACTGACCGAAGGAATGCCGTTTCGGAACCTGAATGACGGGGTGACCCCTGTCATCATCGGCGGGCATGACTGGGCCTCGGCCTGGGCGGTGGACGATTCTGGCCGCCCATTGGTGCGGCTTGGCATGGGCGTGTCGGGCGAACAACAGCGCGAAATGGCCTATCGCTTTGGCGTGAACCTGATCACCCATGTGCTGACCGGCAATTATAAATCAGATCAGGTCCATGTGCCTGCCCTTCTTGAAAGGCTTGGCCAATGACCGGATGGGACGGGATTATCTTTGCGCCCCGGCTCGACTGGCCGATCCTCTGGGCGTTGATGGGACTAAGCGCGCTTATGGTCGGTGTCGCCCTGTGGAAGGGTTTGCGCGGCTGGTGGTTGCGTGGGTTGGCGGCATTGGCGCTGATTGCAGCCCTTACCAACCCGTCGCTGCAATCCGAAGATCGCGACAGCCTGACAGATATCGCGTTGATCTTGGTTGATGACACCGCGTCGAACCGCCTTGGCATGCGCGCTGAACAGACCGAGGCAGCGCGCGCCCATCTGGAAGCGGAACTTGACCAATTAGGCGGGCTGGAGACGCGCATCGTCACCCTGCCGGACGGCCCCCGCAACACCGGGACCGAGTTGAACACCGCATTGGCCGAGGCCCTTTCAGACCTGCCACGCGACCGTCTGGCGGGTGTCTTTGCCATCACCGATGGGCAGGCCCATGACGATCCGCTGGACCTGTCGTTGCCAGCACCGTTTCACCTGCTGCAAACAGGCGAGGCCGATGATTGGGACCGACGCCTGATCATCCGCAACGCCCCTGCATTCGCCATTCTGGGAGAGCCGATCACCCTTGGCCTGCGTGTCGAAGATCAGGGCGCTGTCCCGCCGGACCAAAGTCGGTTTGCCACGCTGAACTATTCCATTGATGGCGAAGACCCCAGCACCGCAATGGTGCCTGTCGGCGAGGACATGGAGATTACCGTCACTCTGGACCGTGGCGGGATGAATGTGCTGCAATTCGAGCTGGAGGAAGCCGAAGGTGAACTGACAACCCGCAACAATTCCGCAATTGTCCAGATCAATGGCGTGCGCGACCGCCTGAGCGTTCTGCTTGTCTCTGGCGAACCGAATGCAGGCCAACGCACATGGCGCAACTTGCTGAAATCCGATCCGGCAGTGGATCTTGTACATTTCACCATCCTGCGCCCGCCCGACCGCCACGACGGCGTGCCTGTCAATGAACTGTCGCTGATCGCCTTTCCCACGCGGGAACTTTTCGTCGAGAAGATTGACGAATTCGACCTGATTATCTTCGACCGCTACCGGCGGCGCGGCATACTGCCAAACAGCTATTTCAGCAATATCGCCCGCTATGTCGAAGAAGGCGGTGCGCTTCTGGTGGTCGGCGGGCCGGAACTGGCCAGTGCGGAAAGCATCTGGCGCTCGCCCTTGGGCGAGGTATTTCCTGCGCGTCCGACAGCGCGCGTCCTTGATGAAGGGTTCCGACCCGAAATCACCGAACTTGGTCAGCGCCATCCGGTCACCTCTGGGCTGGAAGCACTTGTACCTGCGCGCGAGGATGGACCGGGTTGGGGTCGTTGGTTCCGCCAGATCGAAATGGAACCGCTGCAAGGGCAGACCGTCATGAGCGGCATTGATGGCCGTCCGCTTCTGATGCTGGACCGAGTTGGACAAGGACGGCTGGCGCTTCTTGCCTCTGATCATACATGGCTGTGGGATCGTGGTTTTGAAGGTGGTGGACCTCAACTGGAACTGCTGCGCCGTCTGGCCCATTGGATGATGGGAGAGCCAGATCTGGAAGAGGAAACACTTACCGCGACCGCCGAAGGGCAACGCGTCACCATCCTGCGCCGCACTCTGCTTGACGAAATGGGCGCGGTGACAGTCACCGGCCCCGATGGTGACAGTTTCACAGTGGATCTGACAGAGGAAGAGCCGGGCGCGTATCGCGCAGAATTCGAGGCAGCGGAAATCGGGCTATACCGACTTTCCGAAGGCGATCTTGACGCAGTGGTGGCACTTGGCCCACAAGCACCGCGCGAATTCGAGGAAACGATCGCCACCGCAGACAAGTTGCGCCCTCTCGTCACCTCGACACGTGGCGGCGTGCAGCGCGTGGAAGAGGGCCTGCCCGAATTGCGGCTTGTACGCGAAGGGCGTGCTGCGGCGGGTCGTGGCTGGCTGGGCCTGACCCCGCGCGAGGCTTATCTAACCACAGAGTTGCGCACGGCCGCCCTGCTTCCCGGCTGGGTATGGCTGATGCTGGCCGCAGGGCTGGCGCTCGGGGCATGGCTGCGCGAAGGACGGTAGTGTAGCGTCAGTAGATCGACCGGGTTTGCTTCAAGAACTGCGCCAATGCCTGCGCTGTTGCGTCAGGGGCCGTATCTGGAAAGAAATGCCCGCCCGGCACGGTTTGCGCCTGCATCTGCGCCAGCCTGTCTGCCCATGTTGCAGGCACGTCAAACGCGCGCGCCATTGCCCCGTCTGCCCCGTAAAGCACCAAAGCAGGACATGTGACCTTGCGCCCCAGATCCGCTGTATCCAGCGCCAGATCATGGGTAAGAGCCGCGCGGTAATCCTGACACATACCAAAGAT
Organism: Roseinatronobacter sp.; assembly: GCA_007126715.1. Classification (GTDB taxonomy): domain Bacteria; phylum Pseudomonadota; class Alphaproteobacteria; order Rhodobacterales; family Rhodobacteraceae; genus Roseinatronobacter. The sequence continues at coordinate 20,894 of SLAT01000151.1, read as the reverse complement.
CGTGGCGGGGTCACGCCATGCGCCGCGATAGGCCGCAAGATGATCTGGCGCGAAATCTGACAATTTCGCACCGCCCCATCCCAGCAGACAGCTTTCAAAAAAGTAATCAGGGTGCGACGCGATCAGTCGTTCGGGAAAAGGATAGGGTTGTGCAAGAAAAAACCAATGGAAATAACTGCGTGCCACGCCATGACTGAGTTGTGTCAACAACAAATGCGTGGGTACGATATCCATCACCGTGACGCTTGCCACACGTTCGGGCGCATCTAGCGCCATTCTATGTGCAACCCGCGCGCCCCGATCATGGCCAACCAGATGAAACCGCTCAAAGCCCAGCGCCGACATCAGCGCCAACTGGTCACGCCCCATTTCCCGAAAACTGTAGGCCGCACACTCAGTCGGGCTATCAACATCCGGCTTGCCAGACTCGCCATAGCCGCGCAAATCGGCAAGAATGACCGTATGATCCCTTGCCAATCTCCGTGCAATCGGCCCCCACATTGCGCGCGTTTGAGGAAAGCCATGCAGCAATAACACGGGCGGCCCATCACCTAGCACCGAATAGGCGATATCCACTGCCTCCAGCGACAGTATTTCGGTCTCAAACTGCAAACCCGTCTCCCCTCTCCCTCTCGCTGGCACCAACATGCGCCGAAGGCCAAGCGCGCGTCAACGCATCTGAGTGATTGCGCATCGTTCCAGATGCCCATGACCAAGTCGGTTTCGGTTCAGGCGTGCAGCGCTTTTGGTTTTGGAAAGATGCAACGCCTGTTTAGCTGACCAAAAAAATCGCGGGCAACTGTCGCTTCTGTGCTGCGTTGCGGCGTAAAGGTGTGGGATAGCTGGTCTGACATATGTGATTGCAGGGGAACGGAGGGGAGTACCGCGCAGAAAGGTCTGTCTTATGATTAAGGTATTTTCCGGGGTCTGGCCCCTGATGCTTGGCATCCTTCTGATCATGCTGGGCAATGGGATGCATTTCACGCTTATCGGTCTGCGCGGTGGGATCGAGGGTTTCTCGGCGGCGGAACTGGCGATTGTCACCTCTGCCTATTTCCTTGGCTTCCTTTCCGGTGCGCGGATCACACCCGTGATGATCCGCAGCGTTGGCCATGTGCGGGTGTTCGCGGCGCTGGGAAGCTTCATGTCTGCCGGACTGATTGCCTTTCCCATTCTGACCGAACCCTGGGCCTGGACAATCTTGCGCATATTGATCGGGTTTTGCATGTCGGGCATTTATGTTGCCGCCGAAAGCTGGCTGAACAATGCCGCCACCAATGAGACGCGCGGCAAGGTGCTATCGGCCTATATGATCGCACAGACACTGGGTATTATTGGCGCACAGGGTCTTCTGACACTGGGCGATGCGGCAACATCGGTGCTGTTCATCTGCGCCTCGATCCTTGTATCGGTTTCCTTCGCGCCAATCCTTCTCTCCGCAACCCCTGTGCCTGCCGCCGAAGTTGCGCGCGCAATGCCCCTGCGCAAACTGTTCACAGAGTCACCGCTGGGAACCGTGGGAATATTCCTGCTTGGCAGTGTTTATGCCACGCAATCTGGCATGGGCGCGGTCTTTGGCAGCCAGATCGGAATGACAGCCTCGCAGATCGCACTTTTTGTGGCGATGTTGTTCGCGGGTGCATTGCTGATGCAATACCCGATCGGATGGCTATCTGACCGAATGGACCGCCGCAAACTGATTTTCGGGGCGTCTGTCGTGGGTATGAGCTTTTGTGCTCTGGGCTGGCTGACTGGCGGGGGTGTATATTTTCTGATGATCTCTGCATTTTTCGCAGGCGGCGTCACAACACCGCTCTACGCGCTGTTTCTTGCCTATACCAACGACTCGCTTTCAAGCGAGGATATGCCAGCGGCATCCGGCGGGCTGGTTTTCACCTTCGGGCTTGGCGCGATCCTTGGGCCATTGGTGACCGGCTGGGCAATGCAGGTGTTTGGCCCATTCGCGTTCTGGCTGGTGCTGAGCGCAACATTTGCGGCCATCGCGATTTATGCGCTTTACCGGATGACACAGCGCGCCAGCACTCCAACTACCGAGACTGAAAGTTACCTTGGGGTCCTGCCCACCTCATCACCGGTCGCGGTTGAGGCTGCGGCCGTGTGGTCCGCTGAGCTTGCAGAATCGGAGCGCGATGAGGCTGCTGATCTCGCCGCGCGCGCATGATGTGACAAGCCAAGACCTGAGAGGGCACGCCTTCCGTCGGATAGTTTTGCGCGAGAGAGGCGGCTTTCACCGCGCATATCCTCAGGCGCGTCACAGATTGGCAGAACTCGCCCTTAATCTGAGCGCGACTCTCAGGATACCCGACCGCAGAACTGCGGGACAAAGCCGCCGGTCGGAGGGTTGTCCTGCGCGGAATCGAGGGCGTCAGCCCGCCGCGCATCGCCGGGCCGCCCCCACGGCACGGCGATTGGGCTGCAACCTGCGCATAGCTTTGATCTTTTGCGGATTTGGCCGGCATAAAGCGCTATAGATTGAAACTTGGATCGCCGCACCGCGGCCCGACGTTGCGCGGCTTCTCGCTAACATCAACCGTCCTTAAAGCCCCTCATTCCAGCCCCTCGCACTGCGCGCGGTTAACAAGGGGATCAGGCGACCAAGGCCGCTCGGCCCTACACAAGCCTTGCAATACCGGGAATCTGGGAATGCCTGCGCAACGATCACCCCAGCACCAAGGCGCTTGTCCAGATACGGCGCATCAGATCGGTCTGACCGCGCAGCCCGGTCTTGGCAAATATCTGTTTGGAATAATACCGCGCCGTTTCTGACGTCAGGCCAAGGCGCTGCGCGGCCTCTTTCAGGCTCGCCCCTTGAGCCAAAACGCGGACCATTCTTGCTTCGGACAAGGTCAGAGTCAGGGCTTCGGCCAGATCTTCGGGCGTCGGCAGGGGCTGTCGGCTAGAGCGCAAAATCCCGGTGATCATTCCTTCCGGTCCGCGTTGGCACAACAGGTCAAGATCAGGCTGAAGCCTCACAAGCGCCACCCGAGACATGTCACGCGGCAAGGTTGGCGTTTTTGCAAGCTGGGCCAACAAATCCGCCGCAACAGGATCACACGGTTGTGGCTGCCCCCGCGCATCGAAGGTGACACGGCCCACCCCAATCCGCCGCGCCAAACCCTCCGCCTGCCCAGCGCGCTGGGACAGTGACGCAATCTGCGCCGCAGTCTTTATGGCCTGTTCCAGATGCGGGGCAAGCGCATCAAGCGTTGCACTGTCGATTGCCCGAAACTCTCCGCGGCGGCGCTTCACCAGCATCCAGCCCACGCCTTGTGGCATACGCAGGCCAATTGCACGCTGATCACTCGCGTCACCGCCAAGGGCTGGCGCGCGATCACTCAACTCTTCACCCGAATAGACGCGACCAAGACGTAGACCCGACAAGTGATCAAATACTGATTGGGGGATGCATCCGTTCTGGTCCCAAGCCAATGATGGGGTCAGGAATTGCGCGTGATCTGCCTGCATATGCTGTGCCAGCGCGCACAGCATTGGCGGCCAGTTCCCTCCATCGAGCCCGGCCTGTGCGATCGAGATAAGAAGTGCCGTTTCCTGGGCTGTAATCACGAACCCCTCCCACATACCTCCCATATGGGAGGTGTGGCGAGATTATAGCAGCGATATGCCGCTGCCAATATAATTCGAACACGAAACAGGCCCAATATGTCCATTCTCACTCTGACGCATTTGCAACGCTTGGAAGCAGAAGCAATCCACATCATGCGCGAGGTCGTCACACAGGCAGAAAAACCTGTGATGCTTTACTCTGTGGGCAAAGACAGCGCGGTGATGCTGCATCTGGCGAAGAAGGCATTTTATCCGTCGCCCCCGCCTTTTCCGCTGCTGCATGTTGATACGACATGGAAATTCCGCGACATGTATGCGCTGCGCGACCGCGCTGCACGCAAGGCAGGCATGCAGTTGCTGGTTCATCAAAACCCCGATGCTGTGCGTCAGGGTATCAACCCGTTCGATCATGGCGGGTTGCACACCGATATGTGGAAGACCGAAGGGCTTAAACAGGCGCTTGATCTGCATGGCTTCGACGCAGCTTTTGGCGGCGCGCGGCGCGATGAAGAAAAGAGCCGCGCCAAGGAACGGATCTTCAGCTTTCGAACCGCCAGCCACCGCTGGGACCCGAAAAACCAGCGCCCAGAACTGTGGCGTACTTATAATGCGCGCAAGAACAAGGGCGAGTCGATGAGGGTTTTCCCCTTGTCGAACTGGACCGAACTGGACATCTGGCAGTATATTCACCTCGAAAACATCGAGATCGTGCCGCTTTACTACGCGGCAGAGCGCCCGACAGTCATGCGTGACGGGTTGATGCTGATGGTCGATGATGATCGCTTCCCGCTAGGGGGCGAAAAGCCCGTCATGCGGTCAATCCGCTTTCGCACATTGGGCTGCTACCCGCTGACCGGCGCTGTAGAAAGCCGCGCAACCACCCTGCCAGAGATCATTCAGGAAATGCTGCTGACCACCACATCGGAACGGCAAGGCCGTGCGATTGACCATGATCAGGCCGCCTCGATGGAGAAGAAAAAGCAGGAAGGGTATTTCTGATGAGTGAGATTTACAAAACAGATGCGCTTATAGCCGAAAATATTGACGCTTACCTCGAAACCCACCAGCACAAGACGATGCTGCGCTTCATCACCTGCGGGTCTGTGGATGACGGCAAGTCCACGCTGATCGGGCGGTTGCTTTATGACAGCAAGATGATTTTTGAGGACCAACTCGCCACGCTTGAGGCAGACTCGAAACGTGTCGGCACCCAGGGCGAAGCGATTGATTTCGCGCTGCTGGTGGATGGGCTGGCCGCCGAGCGCGAACAGGGCATCACCATCGACGTGGCTTACCGCTACTTTTCGACTGAAAAGCGCAAATTCATCGTCGCCGATACACCGGGGCATGAACAGTATACCCGCAACATGGTCACCGGCGCGTCAACCGCTGATCTGGCCGTGATCCTTATTGACGCACGCAAAGGTGTTCTGACACAGACACGCCGCCACAGCTATCTGGCACATCTTCTTGGCATTCGACACCTTGTGCTGGCTGTGAACAAAATGGATCTGGTTGGCTATGACCGCGCCGTTTTCGACCAGCTCGTGGCTGATTACCGTGCCTTTGCCGAAAGCATCAGCATTACAGGCTTTACGCCGGTTCCGATTTCGGGACTGGCAGGCGACAATATCACCACACGCAGCGACCAGACGCCTTGGTATGATGGGCCGGTTCTGTTGGAGCATCTGGAAACGGTCGAACTGGACCAGAGCGCCAACCAGCACAAACCCTTTCGTATGCCCGTTCAGTGGGTCAACCGCCCCAATCTCGATTTCCGGGGCTTTTCGGGCACGATTGCTGCCGGTCAGCTACGGCCAGGCGATGACATCCGCGTGCTTCCCTCTGGCAAGACCTCGCGCATCTCGCGGATCGTGACCCATGGTGGTGATCTGGAGGTTGCGGTTGCAGGACAGGCGGTTACGCTGTGTTTTGAAGACGAAATCGACTGCTCACGCGGGCAGGTGATCACAGCCGCGAAAGCCCCGGTTGAAGTGGCCGACCAGTTCGAAGCCAGCATAATCTGGATGGATGAAGAAGAACTGGTGCCGGGGCGCGCTTATTGGCTGAAAGTCGGGCCACAAACTGTCAGCGCGACAGTGGCGCAGCCGAAATATCAGATCAATGTCAACACTATGGAGCATCTGGCCGCCAAGACACTGGACCTGAACGCCATCGGCGTGGCCAATATCACCACCGACCGCGACATTCCCTTCACCGCTTATGAAGAAAGCCGCGATCTGGGTGGTTTCATTCTGATCGACAAGATGACCAACCGCACTGTTGGTGCAGGGCTGATCCATTTTGCATTGCGGCGGGCGCAGAATATCCATTGGCAGTCCACCGATATTGGCCGCGCGCATCATGCCAGCCTGAAAAATCAGAAACCTATGGTCTTGTGGATGACGGGGCTTTCGGGGTCTGGCAAATCCACAATCGCAAATATTGTCGAGATGAAGCTGGCACGGATGAACCGCCACACCTTTCTGCTGGATGGTGACAATGTGCGCCACGGTTTGAACAAGGATCTGGGCTTTACCGATGCCGACCGCGTCGAGAATATCCGCCGCGTCGGCGAGGTTGCCAAGCTGATGACCGATGCCGGGCTGATCGTGATTACTGCCTTCATCTCTCCCTTCCGGTCAGAGCGCGAGATGGTGCGCGGCATGATGCAACCGGGCGAATTTATGGAAATCTTCATCGACACACCGCTCGAAGAGGCTGAGGCGCGCGATGTCAAAGGGCTCTATGCGAAAGCACGTGCAGGTCAGTTGAAAAATTTCACCGGCATCGATTCCCCCTACGAGCCGCCTGAAGCCCCCCAGATCCGTATCGACACGACCCGGATGACCCCTGATCAAGCAGCGGATCTGATTATTGAAAAGCTGATCCCGTAACTGAAACTGGTGTCCGCCTATCTGGCGGGCACCTCTTCTTTGCGGCAGGAACCTGCACTTGCTGTCACTTGTTTGCGCCAGCGCAAGGACAGGGCCGGTCAGACCTGACATACTGCCCCCAATCGCGGCTTGCCTGGGCATGCCGCCAAATCCGGCTTTGGGCCGGTCCAGACGATGAAGGGGATGTCAGATGTTTGATTTCAAAGGCAAAACAGCCATAGTTACCGGCGCAGCATCAGGTATCGGCGAGGCCATAGCACTTGAACTTGCCGCAAGTGGTGCTTTCGTAATCGTATCGGATTTGTCAGAAGAAAGCTGTGCAAGCCCCGTCGCGACCATACTCGACCGTGGCGGAAAAGCGGCTGCATTCGCCGCCGATGTGGCAGACCCGGAGGCCATGAAAGCGCTGGTGGACTTTGCTGAAGCACAGACAGGCGCGCTTCATCTTGCGGTGAACAACGCCGGGATCGGGGGGGCGCAGGCGCCCACGGGCGAATACCCTGTTGATGCATGGCAACAGGTGATCAATGTTAACCTGAACGGCGTGTTCTATGGTATGCGCTACCAGTTACCGGCAATAGAGCGCGCGGGTGGCGGCGCTATTGTCAACATGGCTTCGATTCTTGGTTCTGTCGGTTTTGCCAATTCTTCCGCCTATGTCGCCTCAAAGCACGCGCTGCTTGGGCTGACCAAGACAGCGGCGATGGAATATGCGCAAAAAGGCATTCGGATCAATTCCGTAGGACCTGCCTTTATCCAGACGCCGCTGCTGACCAATAACCTAAGTCAGGAAATGCTGGATGGTCTGGCAGGTCTGCACCCTATGGGCCGCATCGGAACCTCGGAAGAAGTGTCGGCGCTGACCTGTTTTCTGCTGTCGGATCGTGCAAGCTTCATTACCGGCAGCTATCATCTGGTGGATGGCGGTTACACGGCACCATAGGAACGGAAGAAACCATCCATGACGGCACCATCTTCACCTTGGGCCAATCCGGCCGACGAGGTCATGCAATCACTCAAGGCCAACACAAAGGGGCTTGGCCCCGATCAGGTTGAGGCGCTGCGCGCTGAATTCGGGACAAATACCTTGCCTCAGGCCCCGCGCCCCGGTGCCCTGGCGCGGTTGGCCCGCCAGTTCAATAATCTGTTGATCCTTGTTTTGATCGCAGCCGCGCTGATCACGGCGCTGCTGGGTCACTGGATCGACACTGGTGTGATCATGGCGGTGGTTATCATCAATGCGGTGATCGGATTTGTTCAGGAAGGGCGGGCAGAAGCGGCGCTGGAGGCATTGCGCGACATGCTGGCCCCCAAGGCCAATGTCATCCGCGAAGGGCAGCGCATGTCCGTCGCCGGGGCTGATCTGGTGCCGGGTGATATCGTTTTGCTAGAGGCAGGCGACAAGGTGCCTGCCGATCTGCGCCTGATCGAGATATCGGGCATGAGCGTTGAAGAAGCCATCCTGACAGGGGAATCGGTGCCCGTGCGCAAGGCCCTTGACCCTGTCGCCGCCGATGCGCCTTTGGGTGACCGTGCGCCGATGGCCTTTAGTGGCACGATGGTCGCCGAAGGCACCGGGCGCGGCGTTGTGACAGCAACCGGTGGACAGACAGAGATCGGGCGCATCAGCACCCTTATGTCCAATGTGCAAACACTCAAAACTCCCCTGATCCGCCAGATGGAGGTGTTTGCAAAATACCTGACCGGCTTCATTCTGGTGCTGTCCTCTGGCATTCTGGCCTTCACCCTGACCCTGCGAGACATGCCATTTGCCGAGGCATTCATGATCGTGGTCGGCCTGTTCGTTGCCGCCATTCCCGAAGGACTGCCCGCGGTGCTGACGGTGACATTGGCGATTGGCGTGCAATCCATGGCGCGGCGCAACGCAATCATCCGCCGCCTGCCCATCATCGAGACGCTTGGCGCTGTCTCGACCATCTGTTCGGACAAGACCGGCACCTTGACCCGCAATGAAATGATGGTTGCAAGTGTTGTAACAGCACAAGAGCGCATCGAAATTCCAGGAGAGGGCTATGCCCCACAAGGTGAGGTAAAGGGCGGCGATCCAGAAATCATGGCTGCAATGGCCCAGGTTGCGGCGCTGTGCAATACCGCCGCCTTGCTAGAAGACGAAAAGGGCTGGCGCGTCGAGGGCGACCCGATGGAAGGGGCACTTCTGGCCTTTGCGGGCAAATTGGGGGCTGAATACGACAACCGTCCAAGCCCTGCCGCCAGTATCCCCTTTGATGCCCGATATCGCTATATGGCTGTCTTGCATGACGGGCTTGCCCTGTTGAAAGGTGCACCAGAACGAATACTCGCACACTGCGCCACCCAGATGGGACAGAATGGCCCGGAGCCATTGGACAAAGCGTATTGGGACGCGGCCAGCCAGCAGATTGCAAATAACGGCCAGCGCGTTCTGGCACTTGCCCAGATGCCGATGGAGGGTCAATATCTGTCCCATGACAGCGTGTCGGACGGCTTGACCCTGCTGGGTCTGGTCGGCCTGATCGACCCACCCCGGAGTGAGGCCATCGCCGCAGTGGCCGAATGTCATAGTGCCGGAATTTCGGTCAAGATGATCACGGGCGATCACGCAGGCACCGCTGCCGCGATTGGCCGTCAGATCGGCCTGCACCAGACCGACCAGCCCCTGACCGGGGCAGAGATTGACCAGATGGATGACGCCACACTGGAATCCGCAATCCGGCGCACCGATATTTTCGCCCGCACCAGCCCTGAACACAAGTTGCGACTTGTGCAGGCCCTACAGGCCGGTGGGCAGGTTGTCGCAATGACAGGGGACGGCGTGAATGACGCCCCTGCCCTGAAACGTGCCGATGCCGGAATTGCGATGGGCAAGAAAGGGTCGGAAGCTGCGCGCGAAGCCTCTGACTTTGTACTGGCCGACGATAATTTCGCTTCTATCGCCGAGGCCGTCAAACAGGGCCGCACGGTCTATGCCAACCTAAAGAAAGTCATCACCTTTCTGCTGCCGGTCAATGGTGGCGAATCCATTTCGTTGATCATTGCAGTGCTGTTCGGGCTGATGTTGCCAATCACTCCGCTACAGATTCTGTGGATCAATATGGTCAGTTCCGTGGCGCTGGCCATGTCGCTTGCCTTTGAGCGCCCGGAGGCCGCGATCATGCGCCAGCCCCCGCGCCGCGCCAATGCCCCGATCCTGTCGCGCTTCATTCTGTGGCGGGTGTTCCTCGTCTCGATCCTGTTTGCAATCGGTATCTTCGGGCAGTTTGCGCTGTCTCAAATGCAAGGTGCCGGACTGGATGAAGCACGCACAATGGCACTGAACACGCTGGTCGCGATGGAAGTATTCTACCTGTTTTCGGTGCGCTACCGTCACGGGTGGTCGATCAGCTGGCAAGGGGTCAAGGGAACGCCTGCGGTGTTGATAGCCGTTGCGCTTGTGATTGTGCTGCAAGCAGGCTTCACATATCTGCCCTTCATGCAGGCACTTTTCGACACTGTCTCGCTCAGTCTTTGGCAGTTGGCGCAATGCGTTGCAGCCGGGGTCATCTTGCTTGTGGTGCTGGAAATCGACAAACACGCGGCCAGCTTCTGGAAGCGGCTGGCAGCGGACATGTCCATAGCGCGGAGTTGATCGCTCAGGGCGCCAGACCGGCCGCCTTGAGTGCCGCAAGATAGCCGCGGCTGACAGGAATCACCGAACCGTCCTGCATGGACAGGCTAATCCGACCCTGTTTGCGCCGGACCTCTCGAATGGCGCCATGCGCCACCCAATGCGAACGGTGCACCCGTAGCCCAGTTTTGCCCAACTCGTTTTCTGCATCACTTATGCGCATCAGGATCAAATCTGCGCCTTGGTCCGTGACGACTTTCAGGTAGTGATCTTGTGCCTCCAGCCGGATCAACTGCCCACGCATCTGCACTGGCAGACGTGCCAGAAAAACTGTGTTCGCTCTAGGTTCGGGACGGGGTTTAAACCAGAAAAACAAGGCGTGGACCGCCGCTGAGATTACCAGAATGATAAACACCAGCCAGATCCATTGCCCGAAATTGCCCCACCCCGCAAAGAGATAGCTGTTCAGCAGCCAGACCAGACTCGCCATGATGATTGCATAGGCGAAAACCAACCCCAGTTGCATCGCCTGTCCATTCCGCATGACCCGGCCCAACCGGGACAGCCCGCGATCAAGCACAATCGCCACAGCAACGACACTGGCCCAGTAGATCGCGCGCGGCAAAAGCGGCAGAGCCTCCATCGTGCCAAACGGTCCGGCCAGTGTCGCAAGCACACTCAGCCCCGCCCAGACCGCAAAAAGTGCATGCCATTCACGAAGCGTGGATTGCAGACCCTTATCAAAAGCAGTCATTCACGAAGCTCCTGTACCACTCACGTAGCCAGTATTGCCGCGTGCATCAGCTATTGGCAAACCCCCGCTTGGATTTTCCAATAGTCCTGAGAGGTACCTCGCAATGACACTCGCCCCTTTGGCGCAAGCCAGCCTGGCCATCCAGATCCATACCGCGGCAGCTCTGCTGGTCATCCTTCTGACGGTGCTGATATTCACCCGCCCCCGCGGGACAGGTGCGCATCGCCAGCTTGGCTGGCTTTGGGTTGTCTTCATGCTTGGCGTGGCCGTCTCAAGCTTCTGGATAACACATGGTGGCCCGGTATTTGGCTATAGCTGGATCCACCTGCTCTCGGTCTATGTGATCGGGGGAATTTTCTATGCGCTGTGGCACATCCGGCGCGGACGCGTGGCACCGCACCGGGGAATGATGCTTGGCATGGTCTGGGGCGGGCTGGTCATCGCTGGCGCGTTCACCCTGATGCCAGGCCGCATCATGCATGCCGTGCTGATCGGCGGTTAAGCCGTCAACCCCTCCGGCTCTGGCAATCCATGTGCGCGGCACGCGGCGGTGACGGTATTGGCCAGCAGGCAGGCAATTGTCATCGGCCCCACTCCGCCCGGCACTGGCGTAATCGCCCCCGCCACCTGTGCAGCGCTGTCAAAATGGACATCCCCCACCAGCTTGGTCTTGCCGTCGCGCTCGATACGATTGATGCCCACGTCAATGACTGTGGCACCGGGCTTGACCCAATCCCCGGGGATCATCTCGGGCCGGCCAACGGCCGCAACCAGAATATCCGCGCCCCGGCAAATGGCTGGCAGATCCTTGCTGCGCGAATGCGCGATGGTGACGGTGCAGCTATCGCCCAGCAAAAGTTGCGCCATGGGCTTGCCCACGATGTTGGAGCGACCGACCACAACCGCATTCATGCCAGACAAACTTCCATGATGGTCGCGCAACATCATCAGACAGCCAAGCGGCGTGCAAGGCACCATCGACTTCTGACCCGTGCCCAACAGCCCGACATTTGATATGTGAAAGCCGTCGACATCCTTGGCCGGATCAATCGAATTGATGACAAGGTCCGAATCCAGATGCTCCGGCAAAGGCAGTTGAACCAGAATCCCGTGAATTTCCGGGTCAGCATTCAATTTGGCAATCAAGGCCAGAAGATCAGCCTCGGATGTATCCGCTTCCAATTTATGTTCGAAAGAGGCCATGCCGACCTCGACAGTCAGCTTGCCCTTTGACCGCACATAAACCTGGCTTGCCGGGTCTTCACCTACCAGCACCACAGCCAGACCGGGCGTCAAACCGTGTTGTTCTTTAAGTGTTGTAACATTGTCTGCGACTTTGGCACGCACCCGCGCGGCAAAGTCTTTCCCGTCGATAATGCTCGCTGTCATCTTGTGTATTCCTGTTTATTACGTCCCAGAATTTTCTCTTCGCGCGTGATCGACCACTCGATCAACTGCCCCCACAAGTCTTCAGCCAGGTCAGGGTCCAAGCCCTGGGTCCGGGCCTCGGCCCGAACATTTTCTTTGACCTCGGACACGCGCGCCTCAATACGGGCGGGCAGCTCTTCTATTTGTTTCAACTCAACTGCACGGTCTATGTAGGTCGCGCGTTTTGTCAGAAATGCGATCAACTGACGATCAAGCCTGTCAATCTCGATACGAAGTTCTGCCATGTTGCAGCACTCGGAAGGGGGACGCATCTTCACACCATTTTTTCGCTCTTTGGCTGCGTCCTAACTGCGCGACATGCATGTTGCAATGCGGCGTCATTGCGGGACGGTGGGCGGGGCGATGCGCGCTGCGCGCGCGAGCGCCGTCCACCGTCCTGCCAGATCAGAACAGCCCTTCGATCAGCCCTTCCTCGTTAAACCGGATCGATTGCGCCGCAGGTTTGCGCGGAAGGCCCGGCATGGTCATGATCTCACCGCAGATCACCACGATGAAGCCCGCCCCTGCCGACAGCCGGACTTCGCGCACCGGAACCGAGTGGTTGTCGGGCGCGCCGCGCAGGTTGGGATCGGTCGAGAAGGAATACTGCGTCTTGGCCATGCAGATCGGCAATGCCCCATAGCCTGCCGCTTCCCACTCTTTCAACTGGTTGCGGATTTTCGCATCAGCCAGCACCTCGTCAGCGCGGTAGATGCGGCGCGCGATGGTTTCAATCTTCTCAAACAATGGCATGTCGTCACCATAGAGCGGCGCGAATTGTGACCAGTCGCCATCTGCCAGTTCAGCCACACGGGTTGCCAATTCGCTTATCCCCTTGGACCCTTCGGCCCAGTGGCGACACAAGATCGCCTCTGACCCGAGCGAGGCGACATAGTCCTTGACTGCCTGCACTTCAGCATCCGTGTCGGAATGGAAATGGTTGATCGCAACCACAACCGGCACACCAAAAGATTTCACATTCTCGATGTGGCGCCCCAGATTCGGGCAGCCTTTCCGCACTGCACTGACATTTTCCGAACCAAGATCGGCTTTTGCCACGCCGCCATTCATTTTCATTGCACGCACGGTCGCCACGATCACGGCGACTGCGGGTTTCAGACCCGCCTTGCGGCATTTGATGTTGAAGAACTTCTCTGCGCCCAAGTCTGCCCCAAAACCGGCTTCGGTCACGACATAATCCGCCAGTCCCAGCGCAGTTTGCGTCGCCACAACCGAATTGCAGCCATGCGCGATATTGGCGAATGGGCCGCCATGCACGAAGGCAGGGTTGTTTTCCAGCGTCTGCACCAGATTTGGCTGCATCGCATCTTTCAGCAGCACGGTCATCGCGCCTTCGGCACCAATATCGCGGCAATAGATCGCGGTTTTGTCGCGCTTATACGCCACCACGATATCCCCAAGCCGGCGCTGCAAATCTTCGAGATCCGCCGCAAGACACAGGATCGCCATCACTTCCGAGGCCACCGTAATGTCAAACCCGGTCTGGCGCGCAAACCCGTTGGACACGCCCCCCAGACTGATGACCATATCGCGCAGCGCGCGGTCGTTCATGTCCATAACCCGGCGCCAGGTGATCCGACGCTCGTCGATTTCCAACTCGTTGCCCCAGTAGATATGGTTGTCGATCATCGCCGAAAGCAGGTTATGCGCCGAAGTGATCGCGTGGAAATCACCAGTGAAATGAAGGTTCATATCCTCCATTGGCACAACTTGTGAATAACCGCCGCCTGCGGCACCGCCCTTCATTCCGAAATTCGGGCCAAGCGAGGCTTCGCGAATACAGATCGCCGCGCGTTTGCCGATGGCATTCAGACCATCGCCCAGACCCACTGTCGTGGTGGTCTTGCCTTCACCCGCCGGGGTGGGGTTGATCGCTGTCACAAGGATCAGCTTGCCGCGCTTGCGCCCGCGCGCATCGGCGACGAATTCCTGACTGACCTTTGCCTTGTCATGGCCAAAAGGCAGCAGATGCTCGCTTGGAATACCAAGCTTTGCACCAATCTCCTGGATCGGCTTTTTGTTTGCTTCGCGTGCAATTTCGATATCGGTCTTGAATGTCATGTCAGGTTCCCTGCGGCTTTGTGTCGCTCCAGGGTCCGATATATCTGGACCAATGGCCGGACACAGCCGCGATTGCGACATTTCGCGCGTCGGATGCGCCCCTGCCCTTTCCGATAGGAAACAGCCGTGCCAATCCGTGTCGTGCTGCCCTGAAACGCAAAAGGCGCGGGCTGACCTGCCCGCGCCTTAGATACCTTCGCTGAAAGCTGTCAGCCTTTTTTCAAGCACCGATTTCCCAAGACTTCGGCAATCTGCACTGCATTTAATGCAGCGCCCTTGCGCAGGTTGTCCGAGACACACCAGATGTTCAGACCGTTATCAATGGTCGAATCCTGCCGGATGCGGCTGATATAGGTCGCATATTCCACCACGCATTCAACTGGCGTCGTGTAGCCACCGTCTTCGCGCTTGTCGATCACCAGAATACCGGGCGCCTCGCGCAGGATATCGCGCGCCTCTTCTTCATCCAGAAAATCCTCGAACTCGATATTGATGGATTCTGAATGCCCCACGAAAACCGGCACGCGCACGCAAGTCGCCGTCACCTTGATCGACTTGTCCATGATCTTCTTGGTTTCCGCCACCATCTTCCACTCTTCCTTGGTCGATCCGTCATCAAGGAAAACGTCGATATGGGGGATCACATTGAACGCGATCTGCTTGGGATAGACCGAAGGCGCCACTTCCTTACCGGGCACATAAATACCCTTGGTCTGGTTCCACAGCTCGTCAATCGCTTCCTTGCCCGAACCTGACACGGATTGATACGTGCTGACCACAACCCGCTTGATGCGCGCGCGGTCATGTAACGGCTTGAGCGCGACAACCATCTGCGCGGTCGAACAATTCGGATTGGCGATAATGTTTTTCTTGGTATAGCCGTCCACCGCTTCGGCATTCACTTCGGGCACGACAAGCGGCACATCAGGGTCGTAGCGGTATAGCGACGAGTTGTCGATCACCACACAGCCAGCCTTGGCCGCGATGGGGGCATATTGCTTGGTCGCATCTGATCCGATGGCAAACAAGGCAATGTCCCATCCAGCGAAATCGAATTGGTCAAGATCCTTGCATTTCAACGTTCTGTCGCCAAAGCTGACCTCGGTTCCCATCGAGCGGCGCGACGCAAGCGCCACAATCTCATCGACCGGGAATTCCCGTTCGGCGAGGATATTCAGCATTTCGCGGCCCACATTGCCAGTGGCTCCGACGACGGCGATCTTGTAGCCCATATTGGCTTCTCCTTTACAAACGTCGACGGGGCATACCTCAATTGCAGCGAAAGGTGAAGAGGCGCTAATCGGTCCGGTCAGTCGAGAATGAATAAACAATGCACCCAATTAGTAACAATAGTCCGAAAAATAGAAACAGCGCTTGATAGGCTAGTTCTGGCGGGTCCTGCGGTGCGAGCGCGTGAACCCGTCCGCTTAAGACCTGCAACACTCCTACCCCGCCGATGGAGAACAAGTTGAGCAATGTCACCCCCCGCCCCGTCATGTGCACAGGAATGAAACTGCGTCCATGCGCCATCATCATGGGAAAGGACGCCCCGAAAAAGCCAACAGCCGCAAACAAGATTGCCGCCTGCCAGAACCCCGCCAGCGGGAACAGCCACAACAGCCCAAGACAGGTCGCTCCGGCCATATTGCCCGCAAGGATAACCCATTTCCGCGTACCCAGCAGTCGGTCCAGCGGGCCATAGGCAAAATTACCCGCAATCATCGCAATCGCCATAAGCAAGCTGACCTGCCCGATCCCTGTTGCAGTTGCCGCGTGGATATCGGTGTAATACGGACCAACCCACAGCCCGCGCAAACCTGCGGCAGGCGCGTAATTGACTATCAGAAGCGGTATCAGGAACCAAAGCGCCGGAATCCGCAGCAGGTCCAGGACACTGCCTGCTTCCCCCTTCGGGGCCTCTGCCTTTGGCGGGTCCTGGATTACGACCCACAACACCACCGACACCAGTGCCGTGCCCCCTCCTATCGCCAGAATAGAGGCGCGCCAGCCAAAGGTCTCGGCCGCCCATGCCATAGGCAACGCCCCCAGAATATTGCCAAGCGATCCGAAACCAATGACCGCACCCGCAAGCGTGGCAAAAATCGCCGGTGGGAAACTACGCGCGAAAATGTAGTAGGAGGCCATCAGCACCGGCGCACAGCCGATACCCAATAGCGCCATTGCAAGGTGCAGATGCAACGCGCTTTGTGCGACAGCGAACACAAAGGCCCCGGCTGTGCCCCCAAAGCCAAGCATTATGGCCGTTGTGCGCCGTGGTCCGAACTGGTCCAAAGCCCACCCGACCGGCAACTGCATTGCGGCGAAGACCAGAAACCATAGACCGGATGATAAAGCCAGATCATCGGCTGTCACACCCAGATCGAATTGCAGCAATCCCGCAAGCACCGCTAGAAAAGAGCGGTAGAACTGGCTGAGCAGATACCCGACAACCAGAAAGAAAAGCCCAAGTTTCATGCAACATGCCCATGTTTTTAGCACTTCGCGGACTACTTATTTCACTTGTGAAGCGGCTGCAATGGCGCGAATGCGCAGCTTTCGGGTCGCGCAAAACGATGCGCTGGTTTAGCCTTGGCACAAAATCGGAGGGTCCCTGCCATGAAAGACGCGTCGACGCAGGCAGCAAGCTATCATTATCATGTCATCGCGCGCGCGATTGCGCTGATTGATGCGCCCGGCGGCGCGCAACGCAGCCTGACCGATCTTGCGCAAGAGATGGGGATGAGCGTGGCGCATTTTCAGCGCCTCTTCAGCCAATGGGCGGGTGTTTCGCCCAAACGCTATCAGCAATATCTGACGCTGGGCCATGCCCGTAAGCTGCTGTCAGAGCGAATGTCCACGCTACAGACGGCGCACGCTCTGGGGCTGTCGGGGCAAGCGCGGCTACATGACCTGTTCTTGCGGTGGGAAGCCATGACACCGGGAGAATATGCGCAGCGCGGCGCCGGGCTGACCATTCGATACGGCTGGTACGACACAGCTTTTGGCAATGCGCTGGGGATGGCCAGCCCGCGCGGGCTGTGCGGTCTGGCCTTTGCCGATCAGGGGGAGCAAGGCGCGATCCTGTCCGACATGATAAAACGCTGGCCGAAAGCCTCGTATATCGAAGACGCAAGCGCCGCCGAGCCCCATGTCATGGCGGCATTTGCGCAAACGGGTCATGCGGAGCTGCATCTGATCGGGACACCTTTTCAGATCAAGGTATGGGAGGCGCTGTTGCAGGTCCCGTCAGGAGAGGTGACCACTTACGGCGAGTTGGGCAAGGCGATTGGCGCGGATCGCGCCGCGCGTGCTGTGGGGACGGCAGTGGGACGCAATCCTATCGGCTTCTTGCTGCCCTGCCACAGATGCTTGCGCGGTGGAACCGGTGCGCTTGGCGGGTATCATTGGGGGCTGCCACGCAAACGTGCCATGCTGGCTTGGGAAGCCGTGCGTCAGGATTCAACACCGCCCGGCGCGGCGTATGACCAGCTTTCTGAACGATAAAGGGAACGTGAGGTGACCTTCTGTGTTATATAATAGTATATCGCAGCCTTGACCTTTTGGAGGATCGCTTGATGAAGGTTTCCGTCTCAACAATGTCGCTTGGTGCGGCAGTAATTGCACTGGCAGCCTGTGCACCTGACCCTGAAAACACACAGAATCGAACCTTGGGTGGCGCACTCACCGGTGCGGCTGTCGGGGGTGTGATCGGTGCGGCAACGGGTGACGGAGGTGGCCGTCGTGCTGCCGCCGGCGCGCTGATCGGTGGCGCCACAGGTGCGCTGATTGGTCAGCAACTTGACCGTCAGGCAGAAGATCTGCGCCGCCAGCTTGGCGACAATGTGAATATCCGCAATACCGGTCAGGAACTGATCCTGACATTGCCGCAAGACCTGCTGTTTGCGACTGACAGCGCGACACTGCGCCCGGATCTGCAAAATGACCTGCGCGCCATTTCAACCAATCTGGTGAATTACCCGCGCAGCGACATCATTATTGTGGGGCATACCGACAACACAGGTAGCGCCGCTTATAATCAAAGCCTGTCAGAACGGCGCGCGGGTTCGGTGGCGCAAGTCTTGCGCAGCCAAGGTGTTGCCTCTAACCGCATCCAGACACAAGGGCGCGGCCTGACGCAACCTGTCGCCAGCAATGCAACCCCGGCCGGTCGCGCACAGAACCGCCGTGTCGAGATCTTCATCAGGCCGCATCAACCAGCCTGATCCGCATTCATTGAAATCTAGGGCCAGTCTGCGGACTGGCCTTTTTTATTGCTTAAACGATCAACCGGTCATATCTTTTTACCAATATCTGCATAAATTCCGTGCATTTCCCTTGTGCGGATCAAAATCAAGGCCCCAAGCGCATGCCCTTTCAACGCATCCAACCCGAAAAACTGTCGCATAGCGTCGTAAGGCAATTGGAAATGCTGATCTTGCGCGGCATCTTGCGACCCGGAGAGCGCTTGCCCTCAGAACGGGAACTTGCCGAAAAGATGGGGGTCTCTCGTCCCTCGCTGCGCGAGGCGTTATCTGAAATGCAGTCGCGTGGATTGGTGACGACCAAGGCAGGGGCAGGAATATATGTGGCAGAATTGCTCGATTCTGCCTTCTCAGATTCGCTGGTTAGCCTGTTTGCAGGGCATGATGCCGCCCTGTTCGACTATATCAGCTTTCGCCGCGATCTGGAGGGGATGTCGGCGGAACGTGCAGCGCGGCTTGGCTCCGAGATGGACTTGAAAGTCATCGACACCATCTATCAGAAGATGGAAGCGGCACATCTTAGCCGCGACCCAAGTGAGGAAGCGCGGCTTGATGCGGAGTTTCACCTTTCAATCGTCGAGGCGTCGCATAACATCATCATGCTGCATATGATGCGCGCCATGTTCAACCTGTTGCATCAGGGTGTGTTTTACAATCGCCAGATGATATTTCGCCAACGCGGCACGCGTGATGAGTTGCTGAACCAGCACCGCGCCATCAACAACGCGCTTCAGCAACGCGACCCGGTTGGTGCGCGCGACGCAGCACAGGCGCATCTGGATTATGTGAAGAAGCTGATGAGCGACCTGAAACGCAGCGAAGAAAATGAGGAAATCGCTCGTCTTCGCTTCGAGCATGCCCGCGCGATGTAAAAAACCCGGCACAAGGCCGGGCTTCTCATTCGTTTTCCGGATGGCGTTGCCGCCTAGTGCAAATGCTCCTGCGCAGATGCGATGGCTTTTTGCACAAGCGCATCATTGCGGTCAGAATCCATCTGCTTCGCCAGCACATCACCCGCAGCCGCGATTGCAACCGCAACTGCCTTGTTGCGCACGTCGCGGATCGCGCTCGCTTCAGCAGAGGCGATCTGATCTTCAGCACCCTTCAGGCGTCGCGTGATCGAGGCTTCGATCTCTGCTTTTGCCTGCTCGGCTGCCAATTGTGCATCCGCCTTGGCCTTTTCAACAATGCGCGCAGCATCGTCCTTGACCTCGGCATGGCGACGCTCAAAAGACGCGTGCAAAGCAAGTGCTTCTTCGCGCAAGCGCCGCGCCTCATCCAGTTCGGACTGGATACCGACAGCACGATTGTCCAACAGGCCAGACACCTTTTCCGGCACCTTGAAGTAGACAAGGATGCCGATAAAGATGACAAACGCCATCAATACAATCAGATCGGTATTATAGAGCGAGAAGAAAGGCTTTCCCGCAGGCGCCGCCAAAGCAGGGCTGGCAATGACCGCGGCAAGAATTGAAAGTCTCAACATCACGCATCCCCTTTCAGGCGCGCATTCACCGCTGCCGTCACGCTGCGCGCATCTGCCTTGGCGCCGAAGACATTCAGGATATCGGATGTCACATCCTTGGAGACATCAGAAACCATGTCCATCGCGTTGTCACGGATTTCGCGAATACGACGCTCAGACTCAGCAGCTTTCGCGGAAATCTCGGCATCAGCCTTGGCAAGCTGAACATCGAGTTCGGCCTGCATTTCCGCCTTGGCCGCGTCCACGATACGCCCGGCTTCCGCCCGCGCATCCGCCAATGCCTTGTTATAGGCTTCCTCGGCTTGCTGCGCCTTCAGCTTGTATTCTTCGGCCGCGGCGATATCGCTTGTAATCGTGCCACGACGATCAGCAAGAACCGCCGCAATACGCGGCAGAGCCACGCGCGACATTACGAAATATAGCACCACCAATGTCACGATAAGCCAGAAAATCTGGTTCGAGAAGGTGGAAACGTCTAGTTGGGGCATACCTGACCCCGAAGCGGCAGTCTCTGCCATGTCGTCCCCCTAAGCCCTGAATTCACCGAAGGGGCCACTCGGCCCCCCCGGGCATAAGGATATAGTCGGGAAGCGCTTAGACAGCGAACATCAGCAGCAGCGCGACGAGGAACGAGAAGATCCCCAAAGCTTCTGCGAATGCGATGCCGATGAAGAGCATGGCAGTCTGACCAGCGGCAGCCGAAGGGTTGCGCAATGCACCCGACAGGAAGTTGCCAGCAATGTTGCCCACACCGATTGCTGCGCCGCCCATACCAATGGCGGTTAGACCAACACCG
>SLAT01000174.1 GCA_007126715.1 Roseinatronobacter sp. | reverse complement strand
TCAATTTGCCTGAACGCGATTTTTTATCTGCACGCGCCCATTGGTTATTGTTCGCGTGCGCCGGAATAAGCACACGCGCCTCGATGTTATCGCTTTTGCAGAATCCTGACCACGAGAATCTTTCATCTTCATGGGCTTGTTGCAACCTTGCATCAAAACAGGCCGAAAAGCGCATTTCATTCATGATAAATTTCCATTTCAGGCTCGCATCCGTCCATTGTCACAGCGAACCATTCGAACAACTGGATCGTTTCGGCGTCCCGGGCGCCGAATTCGATCGGCCTGTCCATCAGGGTCACCACGACCACTTCCCAGCCTTCGTCCTGTACGGTCAACCAATTGTCGAACAGGCTGGTCATCTGGGTTTCGCAGAGCCATTGCATATCGTCAAAAACGCGCAATGCATCTGCCTGATAAAGGCTTTCGGGTTCTGACAGTTGCGGCACGACATATCGCAGACGGATGGCTGAAAGGTCTTCATCCCAGATCGTGTCATGAAAGCGCGCCTCTATCCCCGATGGCAGGACCAGTGGCGCGCCCTGCGCCGCGCCCAGCCCTGCCCAACAGACACATGCGACCGATATCGCTACGCGCTCCAGCACCTTCATGATTCACCCACCCCCTGCATGTTTCAATCACAGCGGGATGTTATCGTGTTTCTTCCAGGGAATCTCGATCTTCTTCTTGCGCAAAGCGGCGAATGCCCGCGCGACACGCTTGCGCGTGGATTGCGGCATGATCACCTCGTCGATAAATCCTTTTTCTGCTGCCACAAAAGGGTTTGCGAAGCGTTCTTCATATTCGTTTATCCGCGCGGCAGTCTTTTCTGCATCGCCCAATTCGGACCGATACAGAATTTCTACCGCACCCTTTGACCCCATCACCGCAATCTCGGCAGTGGGCCAGGCATAGTTGAAATCCGCGCCCATATGCTTGGACGCCATGACCACATAGGCACCGCCATAGGCTTTGCGCGTGATGACGGTGACCTTTGGTACAGTCGCTTCGCCATAGGCATAAAGCAGCTTTGCACCATGCTTGATGACACCTGCATATTCCTGCCCTGTACCTGGCAGAAAGCCCGGCACGTCAACCAGCGTCAGGATCGGGATCTCGAACGCATCGCAAAAGCGCACGAATCTTGCGGCCTTGCGAGAGGAGTCGATGTCCAGACACCCTGCCAGAACCATCGGCTGGTTCGCGACCACACCAACAGTTTGCCCCTCCAGCCGAATGAAGCCAGTGATGATGTTTTTCGCAAACTCTGCCTGAATCTCGTAGAAATCGCCCTCATCCGCGACCTTGAGGATCAATTCCTTCATGTCATAAGGGCTGTTGGGATTGTCGGGGATCAGGCTGTCAAGGCTTGGCTCTATGCGCGCGGGGTCATCGAAGAACGGCCGCACAGGGGGCTTTTCACGGTTGTTGAGCGGAAGAAAGTCGATCAGTCGGCGCACTTCGATCAGCGCCTCGACGTCGTTTTCAAAGGCAGCATCTGCGACCGAGGATTTACGCGTATGCGTCACCGCGCCGCCCAGCTCTTCTGCGGTCACCACTTCATTCGTCACGGTTTTGACCACATCGGGGCCAGTGACGAACATGTAACTTGAATCCTTCACCATGAAGATGAAGTCGGTCATGGCGGGACTGTAGACCGCACCGCCCGCACATGGCCCCATGATCACACTGATCTGTGGAATGACACCCGATGCCTTGATATTGCGGTCGAAAACATCGCCATAAGCCGCGAGGCTGGCGACACCTTCCTGAATGCGCGCGCCCCCGGAATCGTTCAGGCCAATGACGGGCGCACCGTTCTGGATCGCCATATCCATGATCTTGCAAATTTTCTTGCCATGCGTCTCCGAGACAGAGCCGCCCATGACAGTGAAATCCTGCGCGAAGACATAGACCATGCGACCGTTGACAGTCCCCCAGCCCGTTACAACACCATCCCCAGCCGGGCGCTCGGCCTGCATTCCGAAATCGGTGCAGCGATGCGCCACGAACATGTCGAATTCCTCGAAGCTGTCTTCATCCAGCAACAACTCGATACGCTCACGCGCCGTCAGCTTGCCTTTTGCGTGCTGCGCATCAATCCGGCGCTGCCCGCCCCCCAGACGCGCAGTTGCGCGCTGACCTTCGAGTTGTTGCAAAATATCCTTCATGCGCTCCCCCATCGTCACAAGACATCAAGTCTTGGATTCATTCTGTGGGACATTACTGTTGGGCGACGCAACAAGAAAGTGAAATTCGGAAAATTTGCAAATATCAACACGACACAAACCGCTAATTTGCAAACTCTGTGATGCCTTGACTTTTGGTGCTTTTGCACTTCTGTTCACATGTGTAATATACACTTTCAAACTGTCGAAAGCACGCCTTTATGCTGCATGCCCCTCCTGCTGTTCAAGTCAGGTTTCTGGACAGCCAGACACCGCCGCATGTCGCGACGCTTGTCGCGCAGGCGTCAATCGCGGCGCTGGCGATGAATGTGTTTTTGCCATCGCTGCCGTCGATGGCTGCATATTTTGAAACAGACTACGCAGTGATGCAGCTTTCTGTCTCGCTCTATCTTCTGGTCAATGCGGTGCTGCAAGTTTTCATCGGTGCAATCTCGGATCGTTTCGGTCGCAGGCCCGTAATGCTTGCCGCCCTGATTGGTTTCATTCTGGCAACAATTGGCACCCTGTTTGCAACAACTGCGACCGTTTTCTTGATATTTCGGATGATGCAAGCTGTCGTCGTCTCCGCCATTGTTTTGTCACGGGCATCAATTCGCGATGTCATGGATGAGGCACAGGCCGCCTCTCGGATCGGCTACGTCACGATGGGTATGGCGATCGTGCCGATGATTGCCCCTGCAATCGGCGGTGTGCTTGACGAGGTATTCGGCTGGCGTGGCAGTTTCGGGCTGATGCTTCTGGCCGGGATCGGCGTTCTGGCGCTTAGCTGGCGGGACATGGGCGAGACGAAACAGAACCTCGGCGGCCCTATAAAAGGCTTGTTTGACGGGGTGCCCGAACTGATGCGCGCAAGGCGATTCTGGGGATATTGCATCACAGCAACTCTCGCATCCGGGGCATTCTTTGCCTATCTCGGTGGCGTGCCCTTTGTCGGCTCTCAGGTATTTGGTTTGTCGCCGTCGAAACTGGGCCTTTATTTCGGTGCCCCTGCGCTTGGCTATGCTGCGGGTAATTTTCTGGCAGGGCGCTATGCCGCGCGGGTCGGGATAAACCGTATGATCCTGCTGGGTTGCCTTGTCGGATTCGGCGGCATGGCACTGTTATTGGCGCTTTATCTTGCCGGGTTCCTGTCAGCGCCTGTTTTCTTTGGTTGTTTCATATTCACAGGGCTTGGGAACGGAATGCTGCTGCCGTCCGCCACATCAGGCATGATGTCGGTGCGCCCGCATCTTGCGGGGACTGCCAGCGGTATCGGTGGTGCCATCATGATCGGTGGAGGCGCGGGGTTGTCGGCATTGGCAGGTGCGCTGCTGACTGCCGAAAGTGGCGCCTCGCCCTTGATCTGGCTGATGGTCGTCACCACAGGGCTGGCAATCCTGCCGCTTTTCTATGTGCTCCATCGGGAAAACCAGATTTCAGCTTGACCACTGGGAAGCAGTTTGCAAACCCTGATGCAAAGTTAGCAAAGCCAGGCGGGGTCAGATGCCACCACAAAAATTATATGCCGGGGCAAAACTGCGCGAGACACGCAACCAGCTTGGGCTGACGCAAAAGGATTTTGCAGCGAAACTCGGAGTATCGCTGCCCTATCTGAACCAGATGGAAAACAACAACCGCCCCTTGTCAACGGCGGTTGTTCTGGCGTTGGCGCGTGAATTCGGAATGGATGTGACCGAATTATCCACAGGCGATAGCGAGCGGGTCGTTTCTGACTTGCGCGAAGCGCTTGCGGACCCGCTTTTCACCAAGACCAACCCTCCCCTGCCGGATCTGCGGCTTGTCGGGGCCAATGCACCGGGATTTGCGCGTGCTTTTCTGGACCTGCACCGTGCCTACAGGCAGGGGCAGGAGCAACTGGCCTCGTTAGACGAAGCCCTTGGGCGCGAGGATTCAACCTTGCGCCTATCACCTTGGGAAGAGGTGCGCGATTTCTTCCACTATTGCGACAATTACATAGACCCGGTCGACCGCGCAGCCGAGCATTTTGCGGCTCAGGGGCGCGACGCCATGTCACTGGCGACAGAGGCACTTGCAAAACGCAAGATCACCCTGCGCTTCAGCTCTGGCCGGAAGCTGCGTCACCTTGATCTTGAGAGCAGCACACTGGAGATTTCGTCCAAGGCCACCCGCGCCACTCAAGCCTTTCAAATCCTGCACCAGCTAGCCCTGTTAACCCAGAAGGACTTGCTGGAAGCGACCCTTGATCTGGCGCGATTTCAGTCCGACGAAGCGCGCGCGATTGCCAAGATCGGGCTTGCCAATTACTTCGCCGGGGCGGCCTTGATGCCCTATCGACGCTTTCAGGAAGCCGCAAACGCCACCCGCCATGATCTGGAGGCACTGTCTGACCAGTTCGGGGCCTCGATCGAGCAAGTGGCCCATCGCCTTTCAACGTTGCAACGTCCCGGACTGAAAGGGGTGCCATTCTTCTTCGTAAGGGTCGATCAGGCGGGCACCATCACCAAGCGCCACTCAGCAACACGGTTGCAGTTTGCGCGGTTCGGGGGGTCGTGTCCTTTATGGAATGTGCATCGTGCCTTCGAGACGCCGGGGCGATTTTTGCGCCAGTTGGCCGAAACGCCTGATGGTATGCGCTATTTCTGCCTTGCGCTGGCTGTCACCAAGGGCGGTGGCGCATTCCATGCCCCGGTGCGGCGCTATGCGATCGGGCTGGGCTGCGAGATCGACCATGCAGGGGCGCTGGTTTATGCGGATGGAATGGATCTTGGGCGCGAGGCAAGTTTCGAACCCATTGGGATATCGTGCCGGATCTGTGAACGCGACGCATGTCATCAACGCTCTGTCCCGCCTCTGGAACGGCGGTTGAAGGTGGATCATGATTACCGCGATCTGCTGCCCTACCGGATAGAGTAGCCCCAGCGTCAGTCAAAAACATCCTCGGGATCGACACCCCAGAGATGGCGCTTCTCGACCCAGCCGCGCGCGCTGTCTACCTCCAGCCTGCACCAGTCAGGCTGGCAGGACCGCACACGGGCGATGACGCCGCGCTCCAGCAAGGCTGCGGCCGGGCTGGATGCATCTGGTCGCTGGCGAAGCTGCGCCATATCGGTTTGCACCAGCGCTGTGCGCAGTCCGGAGAGAAGCGCATAATGCATCCACCCCCCCATGCCATCGGCATCTTCCACCCGTCGCCAATGCTCATATTCAGCGGTCACCCGTAGCGGAAGATCACGGCGCTGGTAGACCCAGTCTATGCGATGAGACTGATCCGGCCCACGTCTTGCATTGCCTTCATTCGCCTTCAGCGACACAAAGCGCGGCAATGGCAGGTTCGTCACGGGTCCGCGTTCATTGGCCTGCGAGATTGCTGGTGCGCACGCCATTATGGCAGCAAGCGCCAAACTCCAGAAAGTCTGTATTTTCATGTGCCCGTTTGCCCGGTTGGTCCGGGTTCCATATGTGATCAACTGCTCTTTGTCTGCCTTGTGGCCCGTTTGCGGCATTTGACCGCTTGAAGAACAGGACAAGTGCTGGCAGTTTGCCAGAAACACCATCAGATGCAAAGAGGTGAGACGCGCATATGCCCAATCAACGCCTGAGTGTTGTCGTAACGCGACGCCTGCCCGATGTCGTGGAAACGCGGTTGAAAGAATTGTTCGATGTGGAGTTGCGCGATGACGATGTGCCAATGCGCCGCGAGGAGATTGCCGAAGCGATGCGGCGGGCAGATGTGCTGGTGCCGACCCTGACAGATGAAATTGATGCCACATTGATGGCACAGGCAGGCAACCAGTTGAAACTTATTGCAAATTATGGTGCCGGGGTTGACCACATAGATGTGCATTCCGCCCGTCAGCGCGGCATTCTGGTGGCGAATACACCGGGCGTGGTTACCGATGACACTGCAGATATGGCGATGGCGCTGATGCTGGCCGTCACCCGCCAGATCCCCCAGGGGTTGACAGCGATGCAGTCCGACTCATGGCGCGGATGGTCGCCACTGGCTTATCTTGGCACGCGAATTGGTGGCAAACGCTTGGGAATACTGGGAATGGGACGCATCGGGCAGGCTGTGGCCCGGCGCGCACGCGCCTTCGGCATGCAGGTGCATTACCATAACCGTCGCCGGTTGCGCCCCGAGGTCGAAGACGCATTGGAGGCGACATGGTGGGAAAGCCTTGATCAGATGGTTGCACGGATGGATGTGATTTCCATCAACTGTCCGCACACGCCCTCCACCTTCCATCTGATGAATGCGCGGCGCTTGAAACTGCTCAAGCCCAGCGCGGTGATCATCAACACCTCTCGCGGGGAAGTCATTGACGAAAACGCCCTGACACGCGGATTGCGCGCGGGCGAGATTGCGGGCGCGGGACTGGATGTGTTCGAACGCGGCCATGATATCAACCCGCGCCTGCGCGAATTGCCCAATGTTGTGCTGTTGCCGCATATGGGCTCTGCCACGCGTGAAGGGCGGATCGAGATGGGCGAGAAGGTGATCCTGAATATAAAGACCTTCGCAGATGGTCATCGGCCCCCCGACCAAGTGTTGCCGGGCATGCTTTGACGCCAGCACGCAGCCGGACGGTTGCGTGTAGGGCCAGCGATAGTGATCGCAGATGTCAGCGTGTCTGCATCAGATGATCCAGTTCGGCATAATCCGGCAGATGACGGTCAACCGCACGCCCAGCGCGCAATACTATCCGGTCAGATTGCGGTCTGGACAACGCTTCTGTCCAGTCACGCGCGCGCAATATGATCAGATCAGCAGGCGCACCGGGCGCAAGACTGGGCGCTGAAAAGCCGCAGGCCCGCGCGGGGTTGGCAAGAAAGGCATTTATCCAGCCGGGATCGGCATGGTCCAGATGCGCGATCCGCGTGGCTTCGCGCAAGACCTCTAACATATCCAGATCGCCATAAGCATAAAACGGATCACGCGTGTTATCTGACGCAAAGCTGACATTGATCCCGCGCGCCCGCATTTCGTGAACGAGCGTTATCCCGCGCCAGCGCGGTGTGCGGGCCGCGGTGCGGTCTTGCAGATACATGTTGCACATTGGCAAAGACACGATGTTGAGCCCCGCCCTGGCCACCAGATCAAGTGTTTCAAGGGCATCCCGCTCTGACTGGACCGCAAGCGAACAGCAATGACCAACCGTCACAGGCTTGTCAAAGCCCAGATCAAGCACAGTCTGGGCAATCATGCGCAGGGTCGCGGCATCCGGGTCGCCGCTTTCATCGGCATGAAAATCCACTTCAAGCCCGCGATCAAGTGCCAACTGGAAAAAGCCACGCAACTGTTCGCGCAGGTTTGGCACCGGATAGGTTACCAGCCCCAGAACACCGTCATTCTCGGCCACGATATCTGCGGTGCGTGCATATTCGCCCGACATATCGGCACGGTCAACGCCAGTGAGTGAGGCGGCCTGCAACTCAATGCGTCCGGCCCATTGAGCACGAAGTTGGGCAAATACGGGCCATGAGATCGAATCTTGTGGGGCAATGCTGTCGATATGCGTACGGATGGCGCGCGTTCCATGCGCATAAGCGCAGCGCAGGGCAAAATCCATGCGCGTACGTACATCTTCGGCCGTCCACCAAGCCTGACGGTCAGCGCCCACAGTGGTCAGCGCGCCCTCAAAACTGCCATCCGGGTTGGGGCTGCGTGGCGAGATATGCCCCTTATCCAGATGGGTGTGCATATCAATGAGACAGGGCAACACCAACGCGCCGCCCATATCGATATGCGGCACGTCAACGCGTCCGGACAACCTGCCCCCGTCAATGGTCAGCGCATGGCGTACCAACCCGCCGGATTGCCCCAGAACACAGGCCGGAACAGTAATATTCTCCAGCCGGAAAGGCCCATACGAAGGAAGTTTTCGAAAATCACTCATGTTTCTCGCTTCACGGCAGTTTGGTGCCATTCAGCCTTGTATCAGGGCCGTGCAACACAGGCGTAGTTTTCTGGATCAGAGACGAGATGCGGTCGTAACCGAACCTCGCCTTCTTCAATGGCATCACCCCGATCACAAGGTCGCGTTTATTGCCCCGCCATCCAGCAGGATATTCTGGCCAACAATGAAGCCCGCATGTGTCGAGCACAAAAACGCACAGGCCGCCCCGAATTCGGCAGCGGTGCCATAACGCCCTGCCGGAATGGTCGCGGCACGCTTGGCGCGGGCTTCGGCCATGGTGATCCCTTCCGCCTTGGACACGCCCCCATCCAGTGCTGTCGCGCGATCGGTGTCGTGGATGCCGGGCAAAAGGTTGTTGATGATGACGCCTTTGCCTGCCACCTGGCGCGATGTGCCTGCAACATACCCTGTCAGCCCTGCCCGTGCAGAGTTAGACAGACCCAACACCGCCAGCGGCGCCTTGACAGATTGTGAGGTGATATTGACCACCCTGCCCCAGCCCCGCTCCATCATTCCGGGTACAAGTGCTTTGATCAAAGCGATGGGCGTCAGCATATTGGCATCAAGCGCCTTGATGAAATCGTCGCGTTCCCAGTCGGTCCACATTCCGGGCGGCGGACCACCTGCGTTATTAACCAGAATATCCACATTGCCCGCAACCTTCAGAACTTTCGCGCGCCCTTCCTCGGTGGTGATGTCAGCCGCGACCGTCACAACCTCGACCCCATGTGCGGCACGGATTGCCGCGGCCGCCTCTTCCAACGCTTCGCTACCACGGGCATTCATGACCAGATGAACCCCTTCAGCCGCCAAAGCCTCGGCGCAGCCCCGCCCCAAACCCTTGGACGACGCGCATACCAGCGCCCGTTTTCCAGCGATACCCATATCCATAGTCGGTCCCTCCACGTTACATTACGCGCAGACCTAGCACTGTAGCCCGTGTGCGACCAGATACTGTTAACGACAATCTTGTGTCGCAAAATTGCATTTTTTCGCCGCTAGGGGTAACAATCCATGACAAATCCGTGTTAGGCAAATTCACCAACGTCATAAACTGTCCCAAAATCTGATGAGGAGGGATCATGTATCGGAAAGTCGTCTTTCCGGTCGATCTGACGCATATCGACCAGCTTACACGCGCCTTGCAGACAGCCATAGACCTGGCCCTGCATTACAAGGCTGAAATCTGCTTTGTCGGGGTGACCGGCGCAGCACCAAGCGCAATCGCGCGCACGCCTGAAGACTTTGAACGCAAGCTTGCGGCCTTTGCGGCCGAGCAGGGCCTTGCCCACGGACTGTCCAGCAGTTTCAAAACCTGCCTCAGCCATGATCCCGCCATTGATACAGACAAAACCCTGCTTGCCGCGATCGAAGAGTTGGGCGGCGATCTTGTGGTGATGCAAACCCATGCCCCGCAAGCCCTAGATTATGTCTGGGCAGGACATGGAGACACGATTGCAACCCAGTCGAAGGCGTCGGTTTTTCTGGTGCGGTGACACCAAGATACCCTCAGCCTTGCGAAAAACGCCGCCCGTCAGCGGTGACACAAATAAAGAAAAGGGAACGAAAGATGGCGAACCTTGAAGATGACGCCAATCAAGACACGGCAGAAGATGCCCTGCCGGAACCTGAGGGCGCGTCCGAAATCATCGAGACCGACTATGAAGTCGGGCAGGACAATATAACGCCCAAGATCGGCCCTTTCGGGCTGGATATTCACAACCCCGTCTTTGCCATTTCCGGCATTGTGGTGGTCGCCTTCGTAATCATCACACTGGCCTTTCAGGACTCGGTTGGCCCGGCACTGGGCGCGATGCGTGCCTTCCTGACATCTAGCTTTGA
>SLAT01000275.1 GCA_007126715.1 Roseinatronobacter sp. | reverse complement strand
ATACGCCAGATTGTGTCTGTACTCGGGGCACCCACTAAATCTGGTAAGCAGCAACAAGCGCGTCAGAGGGATTCGGGGCAGGGATTATGGAAAACCTTACAGGGTGCCAATCGTAGTGATTGGCAGTCAGAGCGTTTGTGCTCTCTCCAGCCTTGCCTGCGCCTTGAAGCACGCATGTCCGGGTTCGCCCGGATTATTCAACTGAACAAAGGGGCATCTGGCAGATGATTATCGAGCGGCATTTCACAAAAAGCGGACAAGACGCCTACGCGGCGCTGGACTTCACCACCACGGTTTCGGAAATCCGCAACCCTGACGGGACCGTGGTTTTCCGCAACGATGCTGTCGAAGTGCCGCAAAACTGGTCGCAGGTCGCGTCCGATGTTATTGCACAGAAATACTTTCGCAAGGCAGGCGTGCCTGCGTGCCTCAAGCGGGTCGCAGAAGAAGGCGTGCCGGAATTCCTGTGGCGCTCGGTCGCCGATGAGGCCGCGCTGAAGAAGCTGCCCGAAGACGAACGTTATGTCGGCGAATCATCGGCCAAGCAGGTTTTTGACAGGCTTGCCGGTGCATGGTGCTACTGGGGCTGGAAGGGTGGCTATTTCGCGACCGAGGCTGATGCACAGGCCTATTTTGACGAAATGCGGTTCATGCTTGCCGCACAGATGGCAGCACCGAATTCACCTCAATGGTTCAACACTGGCTTGCATTGGGCTTATGGCATTGACGGGCCAAGCCAGGGCCATTTCTATGTAGACCCCTTCACCCACAAGCTGGTGAAGTCGAAGTCCAGCTATGAACACCCCCAGCCACATGCCTGTTTCATCCAGTCTGTCAGCGATGATCTGGTCAATGAGGGCGGTATCATGGATCTTTGGGTGCGCGAAGCGCGCCTGTTCAAATATGGTTCCGGCACCGGAACCAACTTCAGCTCGCTGCGTGGGGAAGGCGAGAAACTGTCGGGCGGCGGTAAATCCTCTGGGTTGATGGGTTTCCTTAAAATCGGTGATCGCGCTGCTGGCGCGATCAAGTCGGGCGGGACCACGCGCCGCGCGGCAAAGATGGTTATCTGCGATATGGACCATCCCGATATCGAGGAATTCATCAACTGGAAGGTGATCGAAGAACAAAAGGTTGCCTCTCTTGTTGCCGGCTCCAAATTGCACTCTGCGCGTCTGAATGAAATTTTTGGCGCAATTCGTGCATGGGATGGCAGCACAGAGGATGCCGTCGACCCGACAAAGAACCCTGCGCTGAAGGCGGCCATCAAGGCGGCCAAGAAATCCATGATCCCGGAAACCTATGTCGGGCGCGTTCTGCAATATGCACGCCAGGGCTATGACAGCATCGAATTTCCGACCTATGACACCGATTGGGATTCGGATGCCTATATCACTGTCTCGGGCCAGAATTCGAACAACTCGGTGCGTGTGACCGATGCGTTCCTGAAGGCCGTCAAGGACGATGCCGATTGGGAATTGCTGCGCCGCACGGATGGCAAACCCGCCAAGACGATCAAGGCGCGCGACCTGTGGGATCAGGTCGGCCATGCCGCATGGGCTTGTGCTGATCCGGGCATCCAGTTTCATGACACTGTTAACGCGTGGCACACTTGCCCTGCCGATGGCGCGATCCGTGGTTCGAACCCGTGTTCTGAATACATGTTCCTTGACGATACCGCGTGTAATCTGGCGTCGATGAACCTGCTGAAATTCTACGACGGGAAAGAGTTCAACGCAGAAGGCTATATGCACGCGACCCGCCTGTGGACGATCACGCTAGAGATCAGCGTGATGATGGCGCAGTTCCCCTCCAAGGAAATCGCGCAGCGCTCCTATGAATTCCGCACGCTGGGTCTGGGCTATGCCAATATCGGCGGCTTGCTGATGAATATGGGCTTTGGCTACGATTCGGATGAGGGCCGCGCGCTGTGTGGTGCGCTGACCGCGCTGATGACGGGCGTCAGCTACGCTACCTCTGCCGAGATGGCCAGCGAGTTGGGTGCCTTCCCCGGCTTCAAGAAAAATGCCGACCATATGCTGCGTGTGATCCGCAACCACCGCCGCGCGGCCTATGCTGATGACAGCTATGAAGGGGTGAATATCGCGCCGCTTGCGCTTGATGCTGCCAATTGCCCCGATATGCACCTGGTCGAACTGGCCCGCGCCGCTTGGGACGAGGCGCTGAGCCTTGGAGAGAAACATGGCTACCGCAATGCGCAATCTACCGTTATTGCACCAACGGGCACGATCGGTCTGGTGATGGATTGCGACACAACCGGGATCGAGCCTGATTTCGCGCTGGTGAAGTTCAAGAAGCTGGCCGGTGGCGGATATTTCAAGATCATCAACCAGTCGGTTCCCGCCGCCTTGCGCAAACTGGGCTACCGCGAAGCCGAGATTGGCGAGATCATTGCCTATGCGGTTGGTCATGGTTCGCTTGGTCAGGCACCCGGCATCAACCACACCAGCCTGTTGGGCCACGGATTTGGCGAGGCAGAGATCAAGAAGATCGAGGCTGCACTGCCTTCGGCTTTCGACATTCGCTTTGTGTTCAACCAGTGGACCTTGGGCGAGGCATTCTGCCGCGAGACACTTGGCATTCCGGTGGCAGAGTTGAACAACCCGGGCTTTGACCTGCTGCGCCATCTTGGCTTCACCAAGGCACAGATCGACGCCGCGAATGACCATGTCTGTGGAACCATGACACTGGAGGGTGCACCGCATCTCAAGCCAGAGCATTACAGCGTGTTCGATTGCGCCAACCCCTGCGGCAAGAAGGGAACCCGCTACCTGTCGGTGAACAGCCATATTTACATGATGGCAGCGGCGCAAAGTTTCATCTCTGGTGCGATTTCCAAGACGATCAACATGCCCAACTCGGCCTCGATCGAGGAAACGCTTGCGGCTTATGAATTGTCATGGTCGCTGGGGATCAAGGCAAATGCACTGTATCGCGATGGCTCCAAGCTATCGCAGCCGCTGGCCGCAGCATTGATCGACGATGACGAGGAAGCCGAAGAAATTCTGGAATCCGGCAGCCAGCAGGAAAAGGCACAGGTTCTGGCCGAGAAGATCGTCGAGAAGATCATCGTCAAGGAGGTGATCCGCCGCCATCGTGAAAAACTGCCTGAACGCCGCAAGGGCTATACGCAAAAGGCCATTGTCGGGGGGCACAAGGTCTATCTGCGCACCGGCGAATATCAGGATGGCAAGCTGGGCGAGATTTTCATCGACATGCACAAGGAAGGCGCCGGCTTCCGCGCGATGATGAACAATTTTGCCATCGCCGTGTCGGTTGGCCTGCAATATGGTGTGCCGCTGGAAGAGTTTGTCGATGCGTTCACCTTCACCCGGTTCGAGCCTGCGGGCATGGTGCAGGGCAATGACAGCATCAAGAACGCGACCTCGATCCTCGACTATATCTTCCGTGAACTGGCGGTCAGCTACCTTGACCGCACCGATCTGGCGCATGTCAAACCATCCGGCACCGCCTTTGACGATCTGGGCGCGGGCGAAAATGAAGGGCTGAACAATGTGTCAGAGCCATCTGACGCAGCCACGTCCCGCTCGCTGGAAGTGCTTCGTCAGATCAGCTCCACCGGCTATCTGCGCAAGCGCTTGCCGCAGGAACTGCATGTGCTGCAAGGCGGGCAGTCCACGACGAGCTATTCGACCGACGGAAATGCCGCAATCTCTTACGAGACACGCGAAGTGGAAACCCTGACCGTCGCCCCGCTGGATGCCCGCTCAAAAGCGCGGATGCAGGGTTATGAGGGCGACCCTTGCGGAGAATGCGGAAACTACACGCTGGTGCGCAACGGGACTTGCATGAAGTGCAACACCTGCGGCGGCACGAGCGGGTGTAGCTGAAAAAGACTATAGCGCCGCCCCTCCGGGCGGGAACTTTGCGGCCCAGGGTGAAATATCCTTGGGCCGTATTTTTTGTTTGGGAAAGGGTGGCGCAGGATGTGGCGTTGATTGACGCGCAGAAGGCATTGACAGCCTTCAACGAACTCAAGACCGAGGTGATTGGCCTGATTCAAAACATGTCCACCTATACCTGTCGCAACTGTGGCCATGAAGACCATATCTTCGGCCATGGCGGTGTTGCGAAGGAGGCGCGAAAACTGGGCTTGCCGCTGCTGGCAGAGCTTCCCCTGACCATTGATGTGCGGCTTGCGGGCGATGCCGGCACGCCCATTGCAGCCGGCGACGGGCCAATGGCCGAGGCTTATGGCCGGCTTGCCGCGCGACTGATCGCCGCTGCCGAGGCGGGCGGGCAGGAATGAACTACCCCCCTGCGGGGTCCAGTCTGAGCGGACCTGCGCTGGGGGCGGAGCACTTCACTTGGCTTTATGATGTCCGGCAGTATCATGGCGCGGTAGCAGAGGGCGTCCAGCACCAGAAGCATGTTTTGCAACGCGGCCCCCGCATAAACCCAGTGTTCTTCGGTAGGGGCGTGTGGGCGTTCCTTCAGGCCGACCTCCGAGGAGAAAAGCCCAAGCCCCGGTCAGGGCGCTCTCGCGGGCTTTTGCCATCATTTCGGCATTTGCGTCGGGAGTTGCTTCCATTGGGGCGGACGCAAAAACCACAGCCGGATGCTCCCGTGGTGCGTCGGCGATCTGGGTCGGGCGAAACGGTCCAAGCGATGCTTTATCGGGCGCTGCGGCGGCCATGAGCAACACCTCATCGCGCCCCATTCTGGACCAGTCAGTTGGTGCGGGCCGACAGAAGATCGGTCAAGTGCAGCTCTCAGGATTTCGTGCAAGATATGATTTTGTAGCATTCTGCGACCTGTTCCGAAAACCAACGCTTTTGCGAAATACGACAGGTTTTTTTCGAAAGGCTATTTTGTTGAAACACTGTTCCTTTCGACGCTGCAAGGCGGTGTTCATTCAGGACCGCAAATTCAATCTCCGAGGTTTCGGAAAATCAAACTGACCCCGTTGGTGTTCGTATTGATTTTGCGAATTGCATCGGCAATCGACGATACATATGTATCGGGAATGGGCGATACAGGAGTCTTCGACATGCTGGACCAAAACACAGTCGCGTTGCCTTCAATGATCGAGTCGGACCAGATCGCGGTGATCGCCAAGGCTTTGGCGCATCCGGCACGGCTTCGGATCATCGCCTTTCTGCTCTCGAAGCCCGGCTGCATTGGTGGGGATATTGTGGATCAGGTTGGACTTGCGCAGTTGACCGTCTCGGAACATCTGAGAATTCTGAAAGAGGCGGGGATCGTTACGGGCATGATCGACTACCCCCGTGTCTGCTACGCGCTTGACCCATCAGCGCTCGTGCCTTTGCGAGACCTGATCGAAATCATCGCCGCGCGCCCGCCGGAAGGTGAGGAGCCCTGTTGTTATACAGGTGAAGGCTACGTTCCCAAGCAAACTGCCAAATGACCATCATCGCCGTATATGATCCGGCCATGTGCTGCTCGACGGGAATCCGCGGTACCGATATCATCCAACACCTGACCGATCTGGCCGCTGATCTGGACTGGCTGAACGCGCAAGGTGTGACAGTTCAGCGTTTCGGGCTGAGCCGGGAACCGGCCGTGTTCGCCGCCAATGATATCATCCGCCAGACCCTGCGGGACAGCGAGGGCGATGACCTTGCAATGCTTATGGTGGGTGGCGTCCCGAAGGCCAAGGCGCGCTATCCCATCCGCGTGGAACAGGCAGTTTCGGCTGATGTTAGTAACGCCCCGGCCATTCGGGCACCAAAAGCGTTGTCCTGCTGCCGCGCGCTTGCCGGTCACACGGCCGCATTTGTCTGAACTCTGAAGGAATATGTATATGCCCGTTTTTGAACGCTTTCTGTCTGTCTGGGTCGCCTTGGCTATTCTCGCCGGTCTGGCACTGGGCCAGATCGCGCCCGCGCTGGTGAACTTCCTTGCAAGCCTTGAATATGGCTCGATCAATTTCGTGGTCGCGGTGCTGATCTGGTTCATGGTCTATCCGATGATGGTGGGGGTGGATTTCACCTCGCTCAAGCGCGTTCACGAACGCCCCAAGGGGCTGATCATCACATTGACCGTCAACTGGCTGGTCAAACCCTTCACCATGGCCGCTCTGGGCGTGCTGTTTTTCGAGTATGTCTTTGCGCCCTTCATCGAGCCGGGTACGGCGGGGCAATATATTGCGGGCATGATCCTGCTGGGTGCCGCGCCCTGCACCGCGATGGTGTTTGTCTGGTCGCAACTGACCAAGGGCGACCCGAATTATACGCTGGTGCAGGTGTCGTTGAATGATGTGATCATGATTTTCGCCTTTGCGCCCATCGTGGCACTGCTGCTGGGCGTGACCGACATTACAGTGCCTTGGGAAACGCTGGTGCTATCGGTGGTACTATATATTGTGGTGCCGTTGACGGCAGGTGTGATCACGCGGCTGCACATGACACGCGGCGCACGCAGTGCTGCCGAGGGCGAGGCAGCAGTGGGGGCTTTCACCGCGCGTGTGAAACCTTTCTCGATTCTGGGCTTGCTGGCGACGGTGGTGCTTTTGTTCGGCTTTCAGGGCGAGGTCATCCTTGACCGGCCCATGATCATCCTGCTGATCGCCATTCCGTTGCTGCTGCAGTCCTATGGTATATTTGCGGTGGCCTATTGGGCGGCAAAGGCATGGCGCGTGCCGCACAAGGTGGCCGCCCCCTGCGCGATGATCGGCACGTCGAATTTCTTTGAACTGGCGGTGGCCGTGGCGATTGGCCTGTTCGGGCTGAATTCCATCGCGGCGCTGGTCACTGTGGTTGGCGTGCTGGTCGAAGTGCCGGTGATGCTGACGCTGGTGTGGTTCGCAAACCGAACCCGCCACTGGTTCCCGCTTGAAGAAACCCCCATCCGCAAACCCCGCCCGAGAGAGCAGAGTTGATGTTTCGCACGGCATTGATATCGCTGGACCACTCGGCCACCCAAGCCCCGCTGCTCGACTGCCTGACCGACCTGCGTGACATGGGTGTGACCCGCGTGATCCTGACCCATGTCGTTAAGACGGGCTACGGTCAGGGCGCAGCCTATGGAAACAAGGAGGCACTGGAGGACTGGCTGGGCGCGCGCGCCACGCCGATGCGCGAGGCGGGACTGGATGTCGACATTGATATCCGCGCCGCTGGTGAGTTGGCGAAGGACATCCTGCAAGCGGCCAAAGAGCATGGCGCAGACCTGATTGTGATCGGCTCGCGCGGGCAGAACATGGTCCGTGGTCTGTTCCTTGGCTCGGTCGCGCGCGAGGTCATCCGTCTGAGCCCTCTGCCCGTGCGGCTGGAATGGATAGAGGTAACAGGCAAGGACGGTGATCCGACCTGCGAGCGGACCTGCCACGCGGGATTGCGGCGGCTTCTCCTTGCCACCGATTTCTCGCCCCAAGCCTATGCTGCGGAAACAGCGGCAGCCATGCTGGCACCCCATGCGCGCGTTGTCGACCTGATCCATGTTGTCAGCCCGGATGCGACTGCCCGTTATCCGCGCTGGCCGGTTATGGCACGTGCTGCCCTCGAGAATATCGCCAATGAGATCACCACCACCGGAGGCAGGGCCGAGGTGCATCTGGTGACGGGAAATCCCTCTGACGAAATTGCGCGTGCCGCCGCCATGTGCAACGCGGATCTGATCGTCGTCGGCAAGCATGGTCAGGGCTGGGTAGAGAGCATGGCGATCGGCTCGACCGCCGCCTTGTGCGAAATCGCGCGCCGTCCGGTGTTGATGGTGCCGCTCAATGATATTGATATATGACCCATGCGCATCCTGTTTCTTTGTGTGGCCAATTCCGCCCGCAGCCAGATGGCCGAAGGGCTCGTCCGTGCACTCCTGCCAGCAGAGATCGAGGTTGCCAGCGCAGGTTCAGCGCCCCGCAGGGTCAACCCACTCGCCGTGGATGCCCTGTCCGAGATCGGCATCGACATCTTGGGTCATCGCTCCAAACCGATAAGAGATGTTTCGCCCGAAACCGCCGACTTGGTCGTGACGCTCTGCGCTGAAGAGGTCTGCCCCATTGTGCCCAGCCCCGTGAAGCGCTTGCACTGGCCTATCACGGACCCGTCCGCCAAGGGCGATATTGCCGCCTTCCGCATGGCGCGCGACCAGATCAAGGGGAGGATCGAGGTTCTGGCCGAAGCGTTAAACTTTCCGGAGGGCCCGACAGGCATGTAATTCCACGCCAGCATCCGGTTGCGGCAGGTGAGGGAAACTTGATCCCGGCGGCTTCCGCGAACCGCCCGCTGAACGGCAAAACCCCGCTGCGGGTTTACCGCTAGTTGCGCAGCCTGACTCCCGTGGCACTGACTGGTGGACAAAGCACGCTCTTGCGCAGGATAGCATTTTGGATCTGACAAATGGCCTTCAACTGGTTACCAATGTCGCATGACAACTGATCTATTGTTTGCCCGCCGCTGGCCGAAATCCTCATTGGCACAAGACATCGCCCAAATGGACGTTGCTTCACACTGCCAAGCCTATCAGATCCTAAAGGGACAGGCCCCGAAGCGTGCAGAGGGCCGGCCCTATCTTGGAGGTAGAACCGGATATCCCACGACTGAAGGTGAAACGAATCGTCGAGAAGAGCATTTCGCGATTGCATTGGTGAACGCACAGCAAGTTTGGCACATGCCCGACGGCACAGTTTTCGAGCTGCTCGACTATCAAGTCCCGCTTAAGGCCACAGGTGCGGATCGAAAAATCGGAAAGATCGACATTCTCGGTCTGACAGAGCATGGACGTGCGGTTTTGGTTGAACTCAAGGTGATGGGACACTCAGGCGGGGCAAGCGATCCGCCACCGGTCGCCTTGCTCGAAGGACTCCGATATGCTGCTATTGTAGAGGCCAATCTTGAGAGGATGGCGAAAGAGGTTCGCGAAACCTTTGGCCGCGTGATGGTTTTGGAGAGGCCGGATATCGTAATTCTTGGCGAGATGGACTGGTGGTCAGGATGGCTCCATTCCGCCGAAGACGCCAGAACAGTACTGGAAGAAAAGGCAGGGGAGATATCACAGGAAATCGGCGTCAGCATTGTTTTCGCATCGGTAAGCAACACGCGCGTAGAATATGGCCAGCGCACTAAAGCGCCACAGCTCGTCGAGTTTCCTAAAATTGCGTATCAACACCCGGTGCCCAAGAGCGCTGTACTGCCATCCAAAGATCAGGCCAAGACAGATCAGGCCAAAACCTCCATAGAATACGAGACACAGCTTCAGACGAGTTGGTGGCGCTATGCCAAGACCCTTCCGGCCACAGCTCTTGACGGGAACGGCAAGCCGAAAAGGCCACCTGTCGTTGCGATTGAAAATCCATCCGCCAACCTCATGTTGCCACGCGACCGAAAAATAGCGTCAGCGATTGAGGCTGAGATCGTGGAAACAGATCGTCACAGGTATTTTCGGTCATTTCGGAGTTCGCAGGCGCTGGCCCAGAGTGTTTTCGGCGCGTTCAAGGCGGCAGGTCGGTTGGACTTGCTGTCTCAAGTTCCGTCAGAATGTGGTCGCCGAGCGTTCGGGACAACAATGCCTGAAACAAGGCTGTCGATGGAAACCAATATCCGCACCCTCAACGAGCCACGGCCAACGCAGTTAGATGTCTGCCTGGAGACTGAGGGTTACCGGGTCGCTGTCGAGTGCAAATTTTGCGAACCCGAGTTTAGTACTTGCTCGCGTGTGCGATCTGAAAAGTTCAAAACGCCTCTCTGCGATGGCACATACGCATGTCAGCAAGGACGACAGACGCGATGCGCCTTGTCCGAAATCGGGATTTTCTACTGGGATTTCATCCCCCAGCTATTTTACTGGGATGCAGGGCGAGACCGCTCTCCATGCCCGGTATTGCTGACGTATCAGATTGTCAGAAACGTGCTTGCTGCCACTGTCGATAGCGATGGGCATGTGAACCCATCAAACGGGCATGCCGTCTTTGTTT
>SLAT01000230.1 GCA_007126715.1 Roseinatronobacter sp. | reverse complement strand
TGGCCGTGACCCCGCCTGTGGTCGGATGGGTCAGCACCACGATATAGGGCAGGCCCGCCTCGCGCAGCATGTCGACAGCAACTGTCGTGCGCGGCATCTGCATCAGGGACAATATCCCTTCCTGCATACGCGCGCCACCGGCGGCCGAGAACAGCACCAGCGGCAGCTTGCGCTTGATCGCATGTTCACAGCCCGCAATTATCGCATTGCCCACATGCATCCCCATTGACCCAGCCATGAAACCGAAATCCTGCGCAACCGCGACAAGTCGCGTGCGCATGACATCGCCTTCGGCCACAAGCATGGCTTCCTTCTCGCCGGTCTGCTTTTGCGCCGCTTTCATGCGGTCGGGGTATTTCTTCTGATCCCGAAACTGAAGCGGGTCCACAATCGGTTGCGGCACTGCAATTTCAGAATACAGCCCGCCATCAAAGAAACCGGCAAAGCGTTCGCGCGGGCTGATCGTCATGTGATGGCCGCAGGAATTACACACGCGCTGGTTATCCGTCAGTTCACGGTGAAACAGCATCGTGCCGCAACTGGGGCATTTCTCCCACAGATTCTCGGGCATCTCGCGGCGTGAAAACAGCGAGTTGATCGTGGGTCGGACGTAATTGGTGATCCAGTTCATCGGGCCATCCCTGCGCAAGTTGGCGTTCAGATAATGGGCAGACGCGAGAATTGCAATCAGCGCCCGCGCAATGCCCGCCTGCAAATCGCCCAGACAAGCAACATGCCCAACAGATCTAGGCCCAGTAACGGCAGGATCGCTTCGGTGTCGCTGGCCGAAAAGGGCAGGCGATACAGCGCCAGCCCATCCAGCGCCTCGCCGGTGGTGAATAGCAGGATGGCGAACATGTTATTGGCGAAATGCAGCCCCCAGGCCATGCCGATCGAGCCTGAGCGCGCTGTCAGGTCCGCCATCAGAAGCCCGAAAAACCCGGTAACAAAAACAATCATCCAGACCGAAGCGCCCATTTCCTCTGGGGCGTAATGCACCAGCCCGAAAATGACCGAAGGCAACACCATCCACACCCAGCGAGAGGCGAACCGCGCTGCAAGCTGTTGCTGCATGTAGCCCCGGAACACGAGTTCTTCTGCGCCTGTCTGAATAAGCAGGCCAACAAGCGCCAGCGGCAGGAACATAAACCATACCGGCCACGCCACACCCCGCGTCAGATCCAGCGTCGCAAGGAACCACAAGATGCCGGGCAGTGCCACAACTGCGAAAATTCCGAACCCTACAGCAAAGTCTCGCAGCACAATCTTGCGGGGGCCAAACAAGGTTGCAACAGGCCGCTTGTGCAGCCAGCGCGTTGCAGCAAACGTGCCCAGCGCCATGCCCACGAATGTCAGCAGCAACAAGATCAGCGACGAAGGCGTGCTGCCGGTGCCAACCGCGCCAAGGGCCTCTTCCAGGCGGCTGGCCCCCATCAGCAAGCCAATAATGCCTGCCATCGCCCCCATCCACGAAATGTAGATGACAAGCATCAGCCCCAATCCCAGAAGCAACCGCCAGACCTGCGGCCGCAACCGGGCCGGTGCAACATAGCGATCAAATACAAGCGGCGAAAGCAGCATAGCGTACCTCTGGACAATACCGAGCAATACTTGCCTTAAATAGCCTATGCTCCGGCGCTTCAAGCGTTTCTGATACGCGAGCACGCGTGACTCTCTCCATGCAACATGACAGGTTGGCTGAGAGAACGTGACAAGGGAACTTTCGCATGGCGGGCGCAACGGTCGTTCTGGTTGTTGTATTGCAGGTTGGTTTCATCATCCGTGCGCTGCTGCGCGCGGGGCTGACCCCAAGCGCGCGGCTGGCCTGGGTCACAGTTATTTCAGCGCTGCCGGGTGTGGGGATTGCGGCCTATTTCCTGTTTGGCGAGATCAGACTGGAACGCGCAAAGCGCGAACGGATGCGCGAGGTGCGCAACCAGCTGCTTGCCGCCCAAGCCAGCAGCCCCGATCTGCCTCTGACGTTGCAAGGCCCGGCCCGCCCCAGTTTTGCGGCAGGCCACGCCACCAGCGGCTTTACACCAGTTGCAGGCAACCGGCTGACCCTGTTGCCCGAAGGCGACGAGATGATGGAGGACATGTTCACCGCCATAGATGGTGCAGAAGATCATGTGCATGTGCTGTTCTATATCTGGCTGCCGGATACGACCGGAACAAGGATGGTCGACAGCCTGTGCCACGCGGCGCGGCGCGGTGTTGCCTGTCGTGTGCTGGTAGATGATCACGGCGCGCGACATCTGATCCGCTCGCCCCTGTGGCAGCGGATGCAGGGGGCCGGGGTTGCGCTGGAACGTGCTGCACCTGTCGGCAACCCCCTGGTCAGCCTTCTGTTACGGCGGCTGGACCTGCGCAATCATCGCAAGATCGTGGTGGTGGATAATCGCATCAGTTGGGTTGGCAGTCGCAATTGCGCCGATGCGGCCTTTGCCATCAAGCCCCGTTTCGCGCCTTGGGTCGATATCCTGATGCGGCTGGAAGGCCCGGTCGTGCGCCAGCAACAGGCCGTTTTCCTGCATGACTGGATGACCCACCACGCCGAGGACCTCAGCGCGCTGCTGAGTGCCGATGCAACGGACCCGAATGCAGGCACTGTGATTACACAGGTCATCGCCTCTGGCCCAGATGACGTCTACACAACCCCGTCGGACGCTTTGCGCGCCATGATCTATGCCGCAACAGAGCGCTTGTTGCTGACCACGCCCTATTATGTCCCGGACCAGGCGCTGCACACGGCGCTCTGCTCTGCGGCGGAACGCGGGGTGCAGGTCGATCTTATCCTGCCCGCGCGCAATGACAGCCTGATTGTCGGGGCCGCCAGTGAAAGCCTGTATCCTGACCTGCTGCGCGCAGGCGTGCGAATTCATCTGTTCAAGGATGGCTTGATTCATTCCAAGATCGTCACTGTTGACGGCCTGTTTGGTATGATCGGCACCGCCAATCTGGACCATCGCAGCTTTGATTTGAATTACGAGAATTCGCTTCTGTTCCAATGCCGCGAGGTTACCGCTGTATTGGATGCCCGGCAGCAAAGCTATATCACTCGCGCCCGGACGATTGAAGGGACCGAAGTGCTGCAATGGTCGACCCTGCGGCGCTTGCGGAACAATACCGTGGCGCTGGCGTCACCGTTGTTATAGTCGGCCCAAGCCCCGCGAACCAACGCATGTGACCACATATAACGGCTTGGACACAGGCCCCACTCCCCCGGCGCATAGGATGCAAGAATTGCACCGCTCCATCTTGTTATCTCGATATTGCTCGGATATTCGGGCTTCCTGAACATGTG
Organism: Roseinatronobacter sp.; assembly: GCA_007126715.1. Classification (GTDB taxonomy): domain Bacteria; phylum Pseudomonadota; class Alphaproteobacteria; order Rhodobacterales; family Rhodobacteraceae; genus Roseinatronobacter. The sequence goes on along the minus strand of SLAT01000230.1, from coordinate 6,622 downwards.
AAGGGTCCATGATGAGCCTGAGCGCCGCCTCCCCCGCTGCCCGGACAAGCTGGCTGGTGCTGGTCGCGATCAGCCTGTGCCACATGATCAATGATATCATGCAAAGCCTATTGGCCGCGATCTACCCGCTTCTGGCGCTCGAATTTGACCTCAGCTTCTGGCAGATCGGGCTGATGACCTTTGCCTTTCAGGTCACTGCTTCCTTGCTGCAACCTCTGGTCGGGCTGGTCACCGACCGCCGCCCAATGCCACAGTCGCTGCCCGTGGGCATGGGGGCCACACTGTGCGGGTTGATCCTTCTGGCCTATGCGGACAGCTATGGCGGGCTGTTGATGGGCGCGATGCTGATCGGCATCGGATCGGCCGTGTTTCATCCCGAATCCAGTCGTATCGCGCGGCTGGCTTCGGGTGGCAAGTTCGGCACGGCGCAGTCGCTCTTTCAGGTCGGCGGGAATTTCGGCTCGGCACTCGGGCCGTTGTTGGCCGCTTTCATCGTCGTGCCACTCGGGCGCCCCAGTGTCGCAGCTTTCGCCATCATGGCGCTGATCGGCATGGCCATCCTGAACCGTGTGGGGCTGTGGTATGGCACGCTGACGCGCGCCAGTGCCGGCAATGCGCGCTTGACACAGACACATGGGCTGGCGCGCAACCGGGTGATCTGGGCCATCGTGGTGCTCGCCACACTGACCTTCAGCAAGAATGCCTATACGGCCAGCATTTCCAGCTATTACACATTCTTCCTGATCGACCGTTTCGATCTGGGCATCGTGCCTGCACAACAGATGCTGTTCCTGTTTCTGGCCGCCTCTGCCGCTGGCGTCATGCTGGGCGGGCTGATCGGCGACCGCTTCGGCCCGCTTGTGGTGATCTGGGCCTCGATCCTTGGAGTGTTACCCTTTACGCTGATGCTGCCCTATGTCGGTCTGGGTATGACAGCGGTGCTGTCCGTCGTGATCGGGGTCATCATCGCTTCGGCCTTTCCGGCAATCGTGGTTTACGCACAAACCCTGCTTCCGGGGCGCGTCGGGCTGGTCGCGGGCATCTTTTTCGGGTTTGCCTTCGGTATGGGAGGAATTGCCGCCGCCGTTCTGGGGGTGATGGCGGATTCCCGTGGTATTGCATGGGTCTATCAGGCTTGCGCCTTTCTGCCCTTGCTGGGTCTTTTGACCATCTTCCTGCCGCGCCAATCCGCCCTCAGGTCTTGACCCGCGCGCAGGCTGCTGTTAGTCCACTCCGCAGCGCGGGCGTTGTGTAATGGTAAGACCTCAGCCTTCCAAGCTGATGACGCGGGTTCGATTCCCGCCGCCCGCTCCAGAATCTCTTGCATCGTGAACGATTTGCCTTTTTGCTGATAAGACCAGCATGAGAGAGGCGCTTATGAGTTCAATTCCAATGCCATTCAACGGACGGGTCACGGCCTTTCTCACGCAGCAGGCCCCGAAAGAGCTGCGCCTCTCAGTCGAGACTGCGCGCAAACGCGACACGCTGGCAGGAAACTACCCTTACCCGCGCTGGATGAAGAAATCAGATTATCTGGATGCGCTCATCCTGCTGCAATTCGAACTGGCGAAACTTCAACATTGGCTGGCCGAAACCGAACAACGCGTCATCGTGATCTTTGAAGGGCGCGACACTGCGGGCAAATCAGGTGCCATCAATCGCATCACCGAGGTGACAAACCCCCGCACGGTTCGGGTCGAGGCATTGCCCAAACCAACCGACAGGCAGCAACGCCAATGGTTCTTCCAGCGTTATGTCGAGCGGCTGCCGGCAGGGGGCGAGATGGTGCTCTTTGACCGCTCCTGGTATAATCGCGCCGTGATCGAGCATGTCTTCGGCTTCTGCACCCCGGACCAGCGCACGCGCTTTTTTCAACAACTGCCCGAATTCGAGCGCATTCTGGTCGGCGACGGCGTTCATCTGATCAAGATCTGGTTGAACGTGTCACGCGCCGAGCAGCTTCGCCGCCTTCTGGCGCGTGAAAACAATGAAATGCGTCACTGGAAACTTTCGCGCATCGATATCGAAGGGCTGGAAAAATGGGACAGCTACACCCACGCCATCGCCGAGACATTCGAGCGGACACATACAATGCACGCGCCTTGGACGGTTATCCGCTCGGAAGACAAATACCGTGCGCGGCTGGCCGTGTTACAGCATATTCTGGGCAATCTTCCCTATGCGCTGAAAGATCCTGACAACATCCCCCCACCCGACCCCAGTATCTGCGGCACCCCAGCCATCTGGGAGGCAGAATTATGGGATGATGGCAGCTGACACCCGCTCTGATCTTTACGCGCCCTGCGCTTGTGCACCTGCCACTATCCATTTTCTTGCTCTAAATACTCAAAAAAGGCAGGCAATGCGCGCAGTTCTCAGGTTAGAGGCGGGACGGGCAGCGTCTTTTTGAAGCGTGCTGCGCCTGCGTGCTGGAATCCGGCTCAGCGAAGCCTAGACTGTGCCCTACAGGAGAGCCAATGACAGCGCTGCAGCTTCAAGACATATGCAAAAGCTTCGACACGGCCGAGGGCCGGGTCGAGGTGTTGAAATCCGTCTCGCTGACGCTTGAGATGGGGCAATCATTGGCGCTGACCGGTGAAAGTGGCAGTGGCAAGTCAACCCTGTTGCACATCGCGGCGGGTCTGGAACACCCCGATTCGGGCCGGGTAATGGTCGGCGCGGATGATATGACCGCGATGGGCGACACCCAGCGCGCGCGTTTGCGCCGGGGGCGCGTCGGGTTGATCTTTCAGCAGTTCAATCTGATCCCCTCTTTGAATGTCGCGGCAAATCTGGCGTTTCAGGCCCGGTTGGCGGGGGTGCATGACGCCCCTTTTGTGGCCGAGCTGGCCGAGCGTCTGGGGCTGGCCGCCCTGATGCAGCGCTACCCCGAGCAGCTTTCGGGTGGTCAGCAGCAGCGCGTTGCCATCGGACGCTGCCTTGCCGCACGCCCTGCTATTGTGCTGGCGGATGAGCCGACCGGTAATCTGGACGAAGCGACAGGCGATCAGGTGCTGGATCTTATGCTGCAACTCACTGCCGAGGCCAGCACAGCCCTGCTTTTGGTCACGCATTCTGCGCGTCTTGCCGCGCTTTGCGATTCGCGTGTGCATCTGCGTGCAGGTCAGCTTGCGGCGGCGCAATGACGCGCGCCGCCCTCTCTGCCCTGCTATCCCATTGGCGCAACAACCCTCTGCAACTTGTGATGTTGTTGGCGGGTCTGGCCCTTGCAACAGCGTTATGGTCTGGCGTCCAGGCTTTGAACGCCGAGGCCCGTTCAGCCTATGGCACAGCCGAAAACCTGCTGTCCGAAAGTGGTGCCGCCCGGCTTGAGCACCCTTCTGGCCAGATAGATCAGGCAGAATTTGCGCGCTTGCGCCGTGCTGGTTGGCAAGTCTCGCCAGTGATTGAAGGGCGCGCGGGTTTGGGCACTGGCCGCGTGACCGTTCTGGGGATTGATCCGCTCAGCGCCGAAGCTGGCGTCGGAGCAGCCCTTGCCGCAGCAGATCTGGAGGGGTTTTTCAGCGGGCTTGGCTATGCACATCCGCAAACCCTTGATGAAATCGGACCGACCGATCACCCCCTGCGCGCCACGCAGGCCGTGCCGGTCGGCACAGTGCTGGTCGATCTATCGACCGCAGATACTTTACTTCGCGCAGATGGCAGAATTACCCGCCTCAGCGTGTCACCGATACAGCCCGACGGGCTGCAACCGTTAGAAATACTTGCGCCAGAACTGCGCCTGATCGCGCCAGAGGATGGGGCCGAACTGGCAGGGCTGACCGACAGCTTTCACCTCAACCTCACCGCCTTTGGCCTTCTGGCCTTTGCAGTGGGGTTGTTTATCGTGCATTCCGCCGTAGGGCTGGCATTCGAGCAGCGCCGCGCCATGTTCCGCACCCTGCGCGCCCTTGGCCTGCCCCTGCGCAGCCTGACGGCCTGTCTGGCGGGCGAAATGGTCCTGTTTGCGCTGATCGCAGGGGCTGCGGGGCTTGGGCTGGGCTATCTGCTGGCGTCAGCCCTTTTGCCGGATGTCGCCCTGACGCTGCGCGGATTGTATGGCGCACCTGTTCCCGGCAGCTTGCAGTTTGACCCGCTCTGGGCTTTGGCGGGGTTGGGCATGACATTGGCAGGCACAGCCCTTGCAGGGGCGCAGGCCCTATGGCGGCTATGGCACATGCCGATACTCGCACCTGCGCAACCGCGTGCATGGGCCCATGCGTCGGGCCGGACGATGCGTTTGCAAGCGGGTGTTGCGCTGGCTTTGGCCTGCCTTGCAACCGGCCTTGCTCTGACAGGCGACGGTCTGATTGCAGGATTCACCCTGCTTGCGGCAACCCTTCTTGCGGCAGCGCTTGCAGTGCCGCTGGTATTGGCCGCAGTGCTGGTGGGGGCCGCGCGTTTGGCCCGCGCGCCTGTTGCGCAGTGGTTCTGGGCAGATAGTCGCCAGAACCTGCCGCGCCTGTCGCTGGCCCTGATGGCGCTGATGCTGGCCCTGTCGGCCAATATCGGGGTGGGCACGATGGTTGCAAGCTTTCGGGCAACTTTTATCGACTGGCTGGACCTGCGCCTTGTGGCCGAAGTCAATGTCCTGCCCCGTAGCCAGTCCGAGGCCGAAGCCCTGCATGCCTTCCTGACACCGCGCGCGGACGCCATCCTGCCCATGCAGCGCATCGACGCAACACTTGGCGGCCAGCCGGGGCAGGTCTATGCGATGAAGGATCACGCCACTTTCCGCGAGAATTGGCAGTTGATTGAGCCTGTGGCAAATGTCTGGGACAGGCTGGCGGCGGGCGAAGGGGTGCTGGTCAATGAACAGCTTTACCGTCGCGCGGGGCTGCGCCCCGGCACCTCGATGCTGGATTTACCGGGCATCGGCGCCCTGCCAGTGCTGGGTGCTTACCCGGATTACGGCAACCCACTGGCGCAGGCGGTTCTGTCGCTAGACAGGTTTGACGCGGCTTATCCCGAAACACCCATCCGCCAATTTGCCATACGCACCAATGACACCCCCGGTCTGATCGCCTCACTTCAGGATGATTTCGGCCTGCTCAGCACACAGATCACCGATCAGGCGCAGGCCAAGGACCTGTCGCTGACCATATTCGAGCGGACCTTTCTGATTACCCGCGCGCTGAATGTCCTGACCCTTTCGGTCGCGGCGCTGGCCCTGTTTGCCGCGTTGGTCACCTTGTCGGGGATGCGGCTGGCGCAACTGGCCCCGCTCTGGGCGTTGGGGCTGACAACGCGGCATCTGGCGGCGCTGGAATTGGGCCGCGCGCTGGCGCTTGGCCTGCTGACGATGGTTTTTGCGCTGCCTGTGGGCCTGTTGCTGGCGCAGGTCTTGCTTTCGGTGATCAATGTGCAGGCCTTTGGCTGGCGTCTGCCGATGCAGGTTTTTCCTGCCGATTGGGCAAGGCTAGGGCTATGGGCCAGCGCGGCGGTGCTGGCAGCGGCGGCTATTCCCGCGCTGCGGCTGTGGCGCAAGGGTGCTGCACAATTGCTGCGGGTCTTTGCGCATGAACGCTAGGTGTTCGCCACCTTATACTTGAGCCTTGCTGCCCTTCTGTCGCCGGGACGGCGGCATAACGAAGTTGCGAGGGGTGGTTGTGCGGGGCAAAGCCGCTGGTCGCTGGCTTCTCCTGCGCGGAATCAAAGGCGTCAGCCCGCCGCGACTCAAAGGGCCGCCCCCACGGCACGGCGATTTGGCGGCCACCAGCACTCAACTTTGATCTTGCGCGGATTGGGCCAGCATAAAGCGCTATTGATTTAGGTGAGCACCGCCGCACCGCGACCCGACGCTGCGCGACTTCGCGCTAACATCCACCGTCCGCGCCCCCCGCTAAGCCGTCACCGGACACCCCCTATTCGCTGGCGGGCGCCAGCCAGCGGCGCGCCAAAGCGGAATGACGCCGCGTCTTGCGTGACAGGGTGGCACAGGGGCGCGTATCTCTGGCATGCATGTTCAAGGAGGAAACCATGACCCAATACCCCCATCTGCTTGCCCCGCTTGATCTGGGCTTTACCACGCTGAAAAACCGCGTGCTGATGGGGTCTATGCATACCGGGCTGGAAGAGCGTGGCGACTGGAACCGCGTGGCCGAGTATTATGCCGCGCGCGCACGCGGTGGGGTGGCGCTGATGGTCACAGGCGGCATGGCACCCAATCCCGAGGGGGGCGTTTTCCCCGGTGCGGCGGGTCTGTATACCCCGCAGGATATTGAAAACCATCGCCTTGTGACCGACCGCGTCCATGCTGAGGGTGGCAAGATCGCCATGCAAATTCTGCATGCGGGCCGCTATGCCTATGGTCCCAATTGCGTGGCGCCATCGGCGCTGAAATCCCCGATCTCGCCCTTCAAGCCGCGCGCATTGGATGAGGCAGGCATCGAGAAGCAGATCGCAGATATTGTCACTGCTGCGACGCGTGCGCGCGAGGCGGGCTATGACGGGGTCGAGGTGATGGGATCGGAAGGGTATTTCATCAACCAGTTCCTCTGTGCGGCCACCAACCACCGGGACGACCGTTGGGGCGGCAGCTATGAAAACCGTATGCGCTTGGCCGTCGAGATCGTTTCCCGCGTGCGCAAGGCGGTCGGGCCAGAGTTTATTCTGATCTACC
>SLAT01000175.1 GCA_007126715.1 Roseinatronobacter sp. | reverse complement strand
GCGGAATTGCCCCAACTGCCGCCCAAGATGGGCTTTGCCATGGATGCAGGCCCTGCACCGGTGCTGGTGGGTGATCCGGCTGATTTTCGCATAGAACGCGGGCAGGGCGGGTTGATCCTGCGCGCCGAAGGCCGTGCGTTTGGCATGGCATTGCAGCACGGGCGCGAAATTGACAGCCTGATACGACTGTGCCGCTGGTTTGTGGACACGGGCGGCACACAATCGGGCCGAATGGCGCGCCATGATGCCGCGCTGCCGGATTGGGGCATATGGGACGCCGCGCCTGTGCCCGCGCGCGCGCCATTCAGGGCAGGTTCGACGCCTGCTGGATTGGCCGTCGGTGCCGCTTTCGGCCAGATCATCGCACAGGATCTGGCACAGGCCCTTGCCGCGACGGATGTGTCGGGCGTTCGTGTCACACCTTGGCGCTGCCTTGTGCTGGAGGGGCTGACTGGCGCGCCCGCGCTGCCTGACAGCCTGATTGCCACGCCTGACCACCCCGCCTTGCGCGTGGACGCCTGCGCGGGCGCGCCGCTCTGCCCGCAGGCCAGTGTTGAAACCCGCGCGCTTGCGCTGGAACTTGCGCCGCGGGTCGGCGGCAGTTTGCATGTGTCGGGCTGTGCGAAGGGTTGCGCAAGGGCGCGCGCTGCGGATATCACCCTGATCGGTCGTGATGGACGTTTTGATCTGGTCTTGCAGGGGCGGAGTGGTGCAACAGGTCTGACGCCAGACCAGATACTGACCCGATTTGAGAGATCATAATGCCCTATACCTACGAGACTGATGGTGCCGCAATCTACCTGCAATCCTTTGCCACCATCCGGGCCGAGGCTGATCTGGACCGCTTCACAGCAGATGAGGAACCCATTGCCGTGCGCATGATCCATGCCGCCGGTATTGTCGGGCTGGAGGAGTTTATTCACTTCTCGCCCGGTTTCGCCACTGCGGCCCGCGCGGCGCTGGAAGCGGGCGCGCCCATCCTGTGTGATGCCTATATGGTGTCCGAAGGGGTGACCCGTCCGCGCCTGCCTGCGGAAAACCAAGTCATCTGCACCCTGCGCGACCCGCGCGTGCCCCAGATGGCGCGCGAGATGCGCAATACACGCTCTGCCGCCGCGCTGGAATTGTGGCGGCCCCATCTTGACGGGGCGCTTGTGGCCATTGGCAATGCACCAACCGCGTTGTTCCACTTGCTGAACATGCTGGAAGATCCGGATTGCCCGCGCCCTGCCGCGATTATCGGCTGCCCTGTCGGGTTTGTGGGCGCAATGGAATCCAAGGATGCGCTTTGGGCCGCGCAGCCCGTGCCGAATTGCATCGTCAAGGGCCGTCTGGGCGGCAGCGCGATCACGGTTGCCGCCATCAACGCCATTGCGAGCCGCAAGGAATGAGTGCGGGCACGATCTACGGCGTGGGCCTTGGCCCCGGCGCACAGGATCTGATGAGCGTGCGCGCGGACCGTCTGGTGCGCAATGCGCGGCATGTGGCCTTTTTCCGCAAGGCAGGACGCAAGGGGCAGGCGCGCGCGATTGTCGAGGGTATGCTACACGCGGATGCGGTAGAATTTCCGATGGAATACCCCGTTACCACGGAAATACCTGTGGCCGACCCGCGCTATAACGCGCTGCTTTCGGCCTTCTATACGCAATGCACCGACCATTTGCAGGCGCTTGCCGCGGGTGGGGCAGATGTTGTTGTCCTGTGCGAGGGGGACCCGTTTTTCTACGGCTCGTTCATGCACATCTACACACGGCTGAAAGACGCGGTGCCGGTGGATGTGGTGCCCGCTATTACCGGCATGTCGGGCGCGTGGACCGCCACGGGCCAGCCCATCACATGGGGCGATGACGTGCTGACCGTGCTGATGGCCACCTTGCCCGAAGACGTGCTGGCCGAAAAGATCGCGGCCACGGATGCGCTGGTGGTGATGAAGATCGGGCGCAACCTTCCCAAGCTGAAACGCGCGCTTGAGCGGGCAGGGCGGCTGCAGGATGCGTGGATCGTGGAATATGCCCAGATGCCGCGCCAGCATGTGCAACGGCTGGTTGATGCCAGCGAGGTGACGCCCTATTTCTCGATCGTGCTGATCCACGGACAGGGGCGCAGACCATGAGCGGCTGGGTTATTATTGCCGGGCTGGGACCGGGGGATGAGGCGCTGGTCACGCCGGAAGTGCGCGCCGTGCTGGAGGCCGCCACGGATGTGGTGGGCTACATTCCCTATGTGGCGCGTGTGGCCCCGCGTGACGGGCTGACCTTGCATGCCAGCGACAACCGCGTGGAGTTGGAGCGCGCGGCCCATGCGTTGGCGATGGCGGCGGAAGGACAGCGCGTGGTGGTGGTGTCGTCGGGTGATCCGGGTGTGTTTGCCATGGCATCCGCCGTGTTCGAGGCGCTGGAGGCCGGACCGCAGCACTGGCGCGCGCTGGATATCCGCGTCCTGCCGGGGATTACAGCGATGCTGGCGGCCGCCGCAAAGGATGGCGCACCATTGGGCCATGATTTCTGAGCCATCAACCTGAGCGATAACCTGAAACCCTGGGCGTTGATCG
>SLAT01000101.1 GCA_007126715.1 Roseinatronobacter sp. | reverse complement strand
GTCCCAGTCGGGGCACTGGATCTGATGAAAGACCCATTCGATCCCCTGCCCCAGCGCGATGGGCACGAACATGAAGAATACGATATCAGGCACGCCGCGCACGATGTTCACATAGCCCTTGCCCAGCCAACTGACCGGCCAGATGCGCGAGCGCACCGCCATCGCGCCCGCCAGCCCCAAAGCCAAAGCAATGGGGGCTGTAATGGCCAGCAACAGCATGACCATCAGAAAAGAGCGGTAAAACGCGAAATGTGTCGGTGTTGTAAGATAACACGCGAACCATTGCCATTGTGGCAGCGTTGCAGGGTCAGTGCAGAATGCAAACATGTCGGGGGCCCGTGATCAGTGTCCAAGGCCCACAGGCGCGGGCCTTGGTATCAATGTGTCAACAGGCTTAGAACTTGGCGATACCGTCGCCAAACCACTCTTCGATCATCGCGTTGATCGAACCGTCTACCTTCATCTCTTCGATGATATTGGTGAAGGTTTCGCGCAGTTCGTCATCCGACTGGCGAATGCCAGCGCCAGTGCCGGCACCGGGATAGAAATCCTCTCCGATGAATTCCAACTCGCCACCCGAATCGTTCACATAAGGCGCCAGAAACGCCTTGTCGGCCAGAACGGCATCAGCCTCTCCGTTGCGCACCGCCGAGATGGTTTCATCCGGTGTGGGGAATTCCAGCCCATCGGCGGTGCCATCGGCAACAACACCTGCCTGCACCGTGTTGGACTGCACCGCGATCACGCCATTGTCGATCACCGAGGCGTCCGTTCCTGCCAGCCCCATATAGGCCGAAGGGTCCGACGGCAGATAATTGGTCGTAAACGAGATCACCTGAGAGCGTGCCTCGGTAATGCTCATACCGGCCATAATGACATCATAGTTGCCGGAAACGAGATTGGGAATGATCGTGTCCCAGTCATTCAAAACCCATTCACAGGTCAGTTCCGCGCGGGCGCAGATCTCGTTGCCAAGGTCGATCTCGAACCCGACCACTTCATTATTGTCATTGATGAAGTTCCAGGGGGGATAGGCCCCTTCGGTGCCAATGCGGACCACGTCCTGGGCCATCGCGCCGGATGCCATGACGGCAAACGCAGCGAGTGTGAGGGCGGTTTTTTTCATTTTCTTCTCCCGTGTTGGTTTTGGATTGGTTGCTTTAATCCACCAGCGAGTGGCTGAGGAATTGTCTGAGCCGCGGGGATTGCGGCGATTTGAACAGCGACTCAGGCGGCCCCTGTTCTTCGATCCGGCCATCATGCAGGAAGACGACATGATTGGAAACATCTGCTGCAAGGCGCATGTCATGGGTCACAATCAGCATCGTGCGCCCCTCTGCCGCAAGCGCCTTGATGACGCGGATCACCTCTTGCTCCAGCTCTGGGTCCAGCGCCGAAGTGGGTTCGTCGAATAACAGCGCCTCAGGCTCCATGCACAGGGCGCGCGCAATGGCGGCGCGTTGCTGCTGGCCGCCGGACATCTGCGCGGGGTACACATCGGCCTTGTCGCCAATGCCAACCTTGTCAAGCAATGCGCGGGCGCGCAGCTCCACCTCGGCGGCAGGCTGGCGCAGGACATACAGCGGCGCTTCCATGACATTTTGCAAGACGCTGAGATGCGCCCAGAGGTTGAAACTCTGGAACACCATCGACAGGTTGGTACGGATGCGCGTGACCTGCGCGCGATCGGCAGGCTGGCGGTTCAACCCCTGCCCCTTCCAGCGCACAGGCTCGCCCTTGAACAGAATCTCGCCCTGCTGGCTGTCTTCCAGCAGGTTGCAGCAGCGCAAAAGCGTGGACTTGCCCGACCCCGAAGACCCGATAAGCGAAATAACATCGCCTTTCTGCGCGTTGATGCTGACCCCTTTGAGCACTTCAAGCTGCCCGTAGGACTTGTGCAGATCGCGAATCTCGATGACAGGTTGGCTGGGCATGCGCGCCTTTTTGATCATGTTTCAAGTATTAGCACCGACTGGAAGCGGTTTGACAAGCCTTGCCGAGCGCAAAATCCACATTTCCGTCAGGGAAACTGGAAACTGCGCAAGCCTTGCGCGCCACGCCTGCCCCTTGTAGGGAACAGAAAACCCAATTTCGCAGCGGAGAAACGGCCAATGGCGTCCAATCAGTTTGTCTATTTCATGGATGGTGTTTCCAAGACCTATCCCGGCGGCAAGAAATGCTTCGAGAATATTCGCCTGAACTTTCTTCCCGGCGTCAAGATCGGGGTTGTCGGTGTCAATGGCGCGGGCAAATCGACGCTGTTGCGCATCATGGCGGGGCAGGACAAGGATTTCACCGGCGAGGCATGGGCCGCCAAAGGCGCGCGCGTGGGCTACCTGCCGCAGGAACCCGCACTGGACGATGCGCTTGATGTGCGCGGCAATGTAATGCTGGGCGTGGCCGAGAAACAGGCCAAGTTGGAGCGCTACAATGAACTTGCCATGAACTACTCGGACGAGACGGCCGATGAGATGGCGGCGCTACAAGACCAAATCGATGCGGAGAACCTGTGGGATCTGGACAGCCAGATCGATGTCGCGATGGAGGCGCTGCGCTGCCCGCC
>SLAT01000071.1 GCA_007126715.1 Roseinatronobacter sp. | reverse complement strand
GCCATGAAGATGCATATTTCCAATTGGCGCTGGAAGGGCACGCCCTTCTATCTGCGCACAGGCAAGCGGATGAAATCGCGCGTCTCAGAGATCGCCGTGACCTTCAAGGAGCCGCCGCATTCGATCTTCGGAGAGTCCAACCAGTGGCGCGAGAATGTTCTGGTGATCCGCCTGCAACCGGATGAGGGCATGGACCTGCGCGTGATGATCAAGGAACCGGGGCCGGGTGGGATGCGACTGAAAGATGTGGCGCTCGACATGAGTTTTGCCGAGGCTTTGGGCAATGATCTGGATATACCTGATGCCTATGAGCGGTTGATCATGGATGTGATCCGCGGAAACCAGACCCTGTTCATGCGCGGCGATGAGGTCGAGGCCGCCTGGGCCTGGGTCGACCCCGTGATCGAGGGGTGGGAGATGCGCGAAGATCAGCCAGAACCCTATGAGCCGGGATCGACAGGGCCCGAAGGCGCGCTTATGCTCATGCATAAGGACGGACGCCGCTGGCGGGAGATCAGGTAATGGATTTTCACGAATATCCCGACAGGGAAATGATGATGTTGCGCGTGGCGCAGCGCATTGCGTCCGAACTGGGTGAAAGCCTGCGCGCCAATGGGCGCGCCACGCTTTCTGTGCCGGGTGGCACAACGCCGGGGCCGGTTTTCGACACTTTGAGCGGGGTGGATCTGGACTGGTCACAAGTGTCGGTTGTGTTGAATGATGAACGCTGGGTGGCCGAGGACAGCCCGCGTTCAAATACACGCTTGCTGCGAGAGCGTCTGTTGCGTGGCAAGGCTGCACAGGCAAGATTGATCCCGCTTTTTGCCGATTTTCCTGCCCCGGAAACCGCGATTGAGGGCTTGATCGACGGTCTTTTGCCACATCTGCCTGTCTCTGTCCTGCTGCTGGGCATGGGAGAGGATATGCATACCGCGTCGCTTTTCCCCGGCGCAGACAATCTGGAAGCAGCACTTGGGGCTGACGCGCCATCGTTGATGGCCATGCGCGCCGAAGCGGCAGGAGAGCCGCGCATCACCTTGACCGCGCCTGTGTTGCGCGCGGCGGTGCGGGTCCATGTGTTGATCACAGGTGCCGCCAAGCGCGACGCGATAGAGCGCGCGGCGAAGCTGTCGCCGAGAGAGGCGCCGATTGCCTGTGTGCTGGATCAGGCGCAGGTGCATTGGGCTGAATAAGGCGGCGCAGGGGGCTGCGCCCCCTGATTTGAGTATTTAAAGCAAGAAAATGATCCGGGGGGCAGGATATGAGCATTTGGAATGACCTGGCGCGACATCAGCGTGCGACGGAAACAAGAGATATTCATCAGCTTTTGACTGATGCGCGCCGCGCAGAGGCATTTTCCGTGCAGGCCGGTGAGATGCGCTTCGATTATTCCAAAACGAATATTGACGACGCTGGTCGCGCGCTTCTGGTGAAGCTGGCTGAAGAAGCAGGGCTTGTCGAGACGCGTGCCGCGATGTTCGGGGGCGCGAATATCAACCAGACCGAGGGGCGCGCGGTCTTGCATACGGCTTTGCGCGCCGCAGATGATGCGGTGATCGAGGTCGAGGGCGAGAACGTCATGCCCGAATTGCTTGCGATCCGTGCGCGCGCCTATGCCTTTGCCGAAGATCTGCGCGGGGGGCGATTTGTGGGGCAGGGCGGGCCGATCACCGATGTGGTCAATATCGGGATTGGTGGCTCGGACCTTGGCCCTGCGATGGCAACGCTTGCGCTTGCGCCCTATCATGACGGGCCGCGGTTGCATTATGTCAGCAATGTCGATGGCGCGCATATCGCGGATACGCTGAAGGGCCTGAACCCGGAGACGACGCTGGTGATTGTGGCCTCCAAAACCTTTACGACGATTGAGACGATGACCAATGCGCGCACGGCGCGGGACTGGATGGCTGAGCGCGTCACCGATCCCGGCGCGCAATTTGCGGCTGTATCCACAGCGCTGGAGAAGACGGCAGAGTTCGGCATCGCGCCTGAGCGCGTGTTTGGCTTTGCCGATTGGGTTGGGGGGCGGTATTCGGTCTGGGGCCCTATCGGGCTTGGCCTGATGATTGCGATTGGCGCGGACGGGTTCGATGCGTTCCTTGCGGGTGCGCGCGCAATGGATGCGCATTTTCTTGAGGCACCGCTAGACCAGAACATGCCTGTCCTGTTGGCGCTGGTCGGCATCTGGCACAACCAGCTTTGCGGATACGCAACCCGCGCCGTGCTACCTTATGATCAGCGGCTCGCACGACTTCCGGCCTATCTTCAACAGCTTGAGATGGAATCGAATGGCAAGCGCGTGGACATGGACGGGCGCGATCTTGAGCGGCAATCCGGCCCGGTTGTCTGGGGAGAGCCGGGGACCAACGGCCAGCATGCCTTCTATCAGTTGATCCATCAGGGAACGCGGATCGTTCCATGCGAATTTCTGCTGGCGGCCAAAGGGCATGAGCCGGCGCTTGCACATCAGCATCGGTTGCTGGCTGCGAATTGTCTTGCGCAATCCGAGGCGTTGCTGCGCGGTCGCTCGTTAGACGAAGCGCGCGCGATCATGGCGGCCAAGGGGCTGGAGGGCGCTGAACTGGAGCGGCAGGCAAGACACCGGGTTTTTGCGGGCAATCGTCCATCGACCACATTGATCTACCCGCTACTGACCCCGTTTGTTCTTGGCCAGATTATCGCGCTGTATGAACACCGTGTTTTTGTCGAAGGGGTGGTCCTTGGCATCAATTCCTTCGACCAATGGGGGGTGGAGCTGGGCAAGGAACTGGCGACGGCATTGGGGCCGCTGCTGGAGGGGGCTGATGCGTCAGACAAGGACCCGTCGACGCAGGCACTTATTGCCTTTGTGCGCAGTCATCAGGACTAGCTTTCGCAATAAACAAGCGCCGCTTCGCGCGGCGCTTGTTCATGCATCATGCAAGCCTGTCAAAACCGAACGATTGTCTCGAAATCGTCCAACTGTGGCGCATCTGGTGAAATCAGATCATCCACGCCCAACCGGATCGTCGCACGTGTCCCGTCTTCCGAAATTGTACCGGTCGAGCTTTCGATCTCGCGGCCCTGAACCGTGAAACTGACCGACATGCCTGTAAACATCTGACGCATCATCGCCATCATCTGCGGGTCTTCGATCATTTCGTCCATGCCGTCATTCATCGCCGAGAGGGGGAACAGGGCACGCACGCGGTTGGCGTCAAGATATGTCAATTCCCCCTGAACATCGGTTGGAACGTCGTCTGCTGCGTCGGGGCGCATCAGTTCTTCGAAACTGCCGGTCTTGTCAAAATTGCAGCGCGCATGGGTCTCGGTAAGCACAAGCGTCCCGCCATCTTCTTCGGCGCAAAAGGAATCGTCGCCCCCTGACATCTCATACATCTGGCGTTGCATCTGGATGAAACCGGTCAGTCGAGCTTCGTCTTCACCCAGCACTTCTACTGCCATGTCGACCTCGACACAGGCGGCCAATACGGCTGATGCCGGAAGAACAAGAAATAGGCCGCGCATGATAGATCTCCTGCATTCAATGGTCTGTTGCGCAAGAAACCAGAAAATTCACAATCGCACCAGCCCGAATCCGAAAAATTATCCGCCAGTGCAATGCGCACCTTCGGGCGCGGCACCAGAGCCGAAAGCAAGGGCCGGGGGGGCAGTGAACAGATCCGGCGCACCACTTCGGTTGAGGTCGAGCGCCAGAATTGCCATGATCAATGCCAATGCCAGAAATCCGGTCACAGGGCGGGAGATGCGCGCGCTCATGCGTAGGCCCCCCCGCTGATCCGCGGCCTCAGCAGGATGGGCCGCAGCTTGATACCAAGGATCGAGCCTGCAAAAGCTGCGACCAGCCATACCCAGCCATGCAGAGATCCGGTTGAAATGCCGCTGAAGAAAGCACCCACATTGCAGCCAAAGGCCATCCGCGCCGAGTATCCCAATATCAGGGCAGCGCCCAGCACCGCACCATAGGATACGAGCGTCAGCGCCTGCGTCTGTGCGCCGGGGTCGGCGCGCCAGCGCATCACGGCAAAGGCCCCGATCAAAAGCCCGATATTCGTCAGCGAGGTGACATCTGTCAGGATCGACTCAGCCAGACGCGTCGCGTTCCCCTCGGTGGCCCAGAAGGCCGTCGATGCCAGATCAGCACCACCAGCTTGTGCGATTTTTGCGCCCCAAAGCCCAAGCCCGTAGACAATGCCCCAAGGCTGGCCCGCAATGACCAGATTTGCAAGTGCAAGGACCGCGATCAATGCCGCCGCGATCCACAAGCGGCGCGGGGGCATACGTTTTCCCGGAGCACTGCGCAGATAGGTGAATGCTGCAACGAGTGCCAAGCCAACAAGCGTCAGCACAAGACCACCTGTATCGCCAAAGCTGCCTTGCGCAGAGATGACCGGGAGGGTGCCGAGGCTGGCCCACCACCCCAGATGCAGGGTTCCGATGAAACTGCCTGCGATAAAACCGGCAAGCGCGATCAACCCGACCAGATTGCCGCTGCCCGCATTGACCAGCGTGCCAGAGCCACAGCCCATGACCAGTTGCATCGCCGCACCAAAAACAAATGCGCCAAGGATCATTCCAACACCGACCGGCGCATGGGCAGCCACCAACTCGCCCCCGCTGCCCGCCATCAGCGGGAAAGCAACCACTGCGACCAGTGCAATCGCGATCAACTGCGCCAGCAACCCGCGCCCGTCGCGGTCGGTGACGATCATGCGCCAAGGTCCGGCGAAACCGAAACGTAACCCTTCCAGCACCAGCCCGAAGCCAAGGCCGACCAGAACCAGAAGCCCTGCGCGCGGACCGGCCATTACAAAGGTAAACAGTGCAAAACCCAGTACAATCAGAAGCACAGAGGCACGCTGAAGGAACATTGTGAGGGCCTTTCATGAAAACAAGGACGCGCGCAGTTTTTGCGCGCGTCAGATGATGTATCGTGTAACAGGCTACCGCAAGTTACGACTTAGAAGAAGCCCTCGACCCAACGCTTGGTTGAACGCCATAGAAAAGCGATGCGCGAAGGCTCGTTATCCAGCTCATGGCCGTGGATGGCGTATTCGGCCATGCTTTCGGCATACAGGCGCGTGTTCTCGATGCCGGCCAATTCGCTAAGGGCAAACCAGTTCAGCGCGGCCCAATGCCCCGTGTTGCAGAATGACACTGTCACCGGCGCTTCCAACAAGCCTTTGCTTTCGGCCACTTCATATGCCCGCTCGGGCGATACCATCCGGTTGCCGTCGAAAAAATCCTCAAATTCAAGGTTTTCCGCGCCTCGCACTGTGCCGGGACGGGCGATCGACCATGCCAGCCCTTCGAAAAAGCCGCTTGGGCGACTGTCCAGAAGCCGCGCCTCCCCGCTCTCTACAAGCTCTGCGACTTCAGTGGTGGAGATGTACCACTCATCGGACCATTCTACCATGAAGTCAGTCTCGGATATTTCTACAGGTGTGGTCGAGACAGGCAGCTCTGCGCTCTGCCATGCGGCAAAACCACCATTCAGCAATGCCAGATCCTGCACACCGAGGGATTTAAGCGTCCAATATACCCGCGCTGCGGTTCCCATATCAGTCGGGTTCTCGCCGGAATGAACGATGACAGTGGGGATATCTGCTTCCACACCGACACGCGCGGCTTCAAGCTCGTATTCCAGTTCGGGCAGCAGAGCGCCGGGGTTGGACGGTCCACCGCGCCAATTTGAATAGGGCGAATAGGCAGCACCTGGTATATGCCCCGCCGCGAAGTCGCCCGAGACGTGAATGATACGAATATTCTCTTCTGCCTCCAGAATTGCGGCCAATTCTGTGGGTTCCAGCAGGGGGCCCCAGCCTTGCGGGGTCGCAAGTGCAAGTGACGGTAGGGCGAGCAGGGAAAAACTAAGGGCGGTCGTGCGCAGCATCAACATTCTCCTTGCGAGATGATTAGCAGGTGTTGAGCGGCAAGTAGGCAGCGCGGCCGCCCATGGCAAGCCAGTCTGGCCTTTGGGGCTGCGCGCGCCCGCGACAGGTGTTTACAGCAAACGGGCAGGGCAGGAAGCGTTTGGTCGTCTAGGGTGAATGACAGAAAATTATTCTATCAAGCCGCAGCTTTGTGGCGATCATGGCCTTATTCAGCATATATGTTGCTGCAATCGCGAAAACCGTCCTTCAGCTGTGTGGCAGGCGTTCTTGCGTTTTCTTGCCGAGTTGTGATTCGCGCCAAAGGATCAGCATTCCAGAGGCAATGACCAGAGTTGCCCCTGCAATCATCGGTCCGGTCGGGACTTCGCCAAAGAAGAAATATCC
Organism: Roseinatronobacter sp.; assembly: GCA_007126715.1. Lineage (GTDB taxonomy): Bacteria > Pseudomonadota > Alphaproteobacteria > Rhodobacterales > Rhodobacteraceae > Roseinatronobacter. The sequence goes on along the minus strand of SLAT01000071.1, from coordinate 3,715 downwards.
GATGAAACTGGCGAAGAAAAGTTGCGCATACCAGAAGGGTGCCAGTGCAGAAGCATCTGCAAAGCGGTAGCTGGCCGTCATCATCAGTTGACCAACACCGCCCAATGCGCCTGTCAGAACGAGCAATGCCATGACATTGCCGGATGGCATGACCCAGCCGAAGGGCAGGGTCAGAAATGACAGCGCGCTGGCCGTCACCGCAAACCAGAAGACGATCGCAGGGGTCGATTCCGTCGCCACCATATGCCGCACGATAATCTTGACCAAAGCGGCGCAAACTGCCGCCCCCAGCGCCATCAATGCGCCAAGACGCGCCATTTCATCCACCGTGCCGCCAAGTGACAGGCGTGGCCAGACTACGATCATAACCCCCGCCAGCCCCATTGCCACAGCAGTCCAGCGGAACAGACGCACCTTTTCACCCAGAAACACGACCGCGAAAACCAGCGTCAGCACTGGCGCCGCAAACCCGATCACTGTCACTTCAGGCAACGGCAAGAGCGACAGCGCAAGGAAGTTCATTCCCAGTGTGGCAGAGCCGACAAGTCCACGCAGCAGGTGTAGGCGCGGCTGTGCCATGCGCAGCCCATCCATCAATGGCCCTTGCAGGGCAATCCATCCCAAGATGAACGGAAGCGAGAAGAAGGCCCGCGAGAAAACGGCCTGTCCTGTCGGTACATGTGCGGAAACGGCCTTGACCACACCGGCCATACTGACCAGCACCAGCAAGGCACACAGGTTCAGTGCTACTCCGGTCAGAGGTTGTGCCGAGGTGCTGCGCGACAGCATGGCTGCTCCGGTTTTGTTCACATGTGTAATACGAAGCCCTGTCGAAAGATACAAGCTGACGCCAACCACCTTGCCAAGTCGCCGCGGGGGCTTTAGCTGCACAGGCAGCATTCGAAAGGCCTAATTATGGATGAAACCCTACTCGATATTGCATGGTCCGACGCCGAGGCCGCGCCCGAGGACGGCGCGCTGCGGCTGCAATACTATTCTCGACTGGTTGAGGTCGAGATGTTCTTGCTGCTGGAGCACGAGGCCGAGGGCGACTCGATTGCACCAAAAGTATTTGATCTCGAAGATGGGCCGATCGTGCTGGCCTTTGATACTGAATCGCGCCTGACCGAATTTACCGGCTTGCCCGCGCCCTACGCGGCCTTGCCGGGCCGCGCATTGGTCGAAATGCTGACAGGGCAAGGCTTGGGGCTGGGGTTGAATTTGGGTGTTGCGCCGTCATCCCGATTGCTGCCGCCAGAAATTATCGAGTGGTTGGCCCAGATGCTTTTGGAACGCCCGCAAGAATTGCAATCGCGGGTCACTGCCTTGCACCCACCCAAAGGACTGCCCGAAAAGCTGTTGCTGGCTTTTGACCAGCGCCTTGCCCGGATGGAAGGGCTGGCCCGCATGGCGTATCTGACAGTGGCGGAATATGACAATGGCACGCGTGGGCATATGCTGGCAATCGTCGATGCTGCCCCGGGCGCAGAAGCTGCGCTGGCGCGGGCGGTCCAAGGTGCATTGAGCTTCTCAGGTGTCGAGGCAGGTATGCTGGATGTCACATTCCTAGCGGCAGATGACGCGCGCGCCGCTGATTGCGCGCGCGTGGGTTTGCGTTTTGATTTGCCTGACCCCAAGCCGACGGCACACCAAAGCGCGGCACCGGGAAGTGACCCGAATAAACCACCCAAGCTCCGTTAACCCACAGAGCAAGTACGGTGTTCCGGCATGATTAACTGCGCATCTTGGCGCCGGTGTTCATGCCGCAAAGTCCACGGCGTTACAAAATCGGGACGATGCCAAGGTCATATGTTTCGCGCAGCCATACAATTAGTCGCGTGGCAGGGATGAACAGGATAAAGACCAGCGCATCCCTGAAATTGCCTTTCAGATGCACAAGGTCTGCTGTCACATATGGATGGGTCAGCCAGAGCGCGACTTTGGGAAGTATCCGGGGAACGCGCGAGGCATAGTCATCATAATCTGTCCCGAACTCCGCCCGAAGATATTTCTCTTCACCCTCTGCTGTTCGTGAGAGGATGAAATAAACGATTGCAGCGAACAATAGAGACAATATCACGCTGCCTAACATTAGCCCCAGGCCAAGAGTGGCGATTGTCGAGAACAGATATAACGGGTGACGACATATCGAATAGGGACCATCCTGGAATACGACCTCTGACTTGCGCCCGCCGATATATACAATGCACCAGAAACGGCCCAGCACCCCTGCAAACACCAACAGAATCCCGACTGTGTCCATCAGGGCATAAGGCAGGGATGCAGGTAAAACCACCGGCTGCAACATAACCAGAAATGGAACAAGAAGCACTGCCGCAACCCGCAAGGCGTTGATGCGATGTTTTACCCACCAGGTTAATTTTTTGGACTGCTTGCTTTTGATCAAAGGGCTGGTAGTCGTCACATCAACCTCGCGTATATGTGGAGCAGCGTTATTGCTATCCGGTGTGAATCTTGTCGAGTGCCTGTGGCTGTGCGTTCGGCATGACAGAAGAGCAATATCGTTCAACTAGTATCGGCAAGACAGCATTTTGCGCGCTCGCGCAGGCCCAAAGGGCGAGCATGTTTGGGGTAAAATAATACCATAATTTTAAGCTGTTGTTTTTAGTGTGTTAATTAGAGTGTCGATGCCTTGACTTGCCCCGCCAAATCAATAGAAGCAGGCCATCGCGTAGAGATACGCAATATTGGATTACTCACGTCAGGGTCACGTCATGAAAACCTACTCTCTCAAAGCAGGAGAGATCGAGAAGAAGTGGATCATCATTGATGCCGAGGGCATCGTGCTGGGCCGCCTCGCTTCGATCATCGCCATGCGCTTGCGCGGCAAGCATAAGGCATCTTTTACACCCCATATGGATATGGGCGACAATGTCATCGTCATCAACGCCGATAAGGTGCAGCTGACTGGCAACAAGCGCAATAAGCCGAACTACTGGCAGACCGGCTATCCCGGTGGGATCAAATCGCGCACCACAGGCCAGATCCTTGAGGGGCGCTTCCCCGAACGTGTGGTGATGCAGGCCGTGAAGCGCATGTTGCCCGGTGGGCCACTGTCGCGTCAGCAGATGACGCATCTGCGCGTCTATGCGGGCACCGAGCATCCGCATGAAGCACAGCAGCCGGAAGTGCTGGATGTGCGCGCGATGAACAAGAAAAATACGCGGAGTGCATGATCATGGCTGAAGATCTCAAAACCCTCGACGATCTGAAATCCGCTGTAACGCCGGTTGAAGATGAAGCGCCTGCACGTGAACCCGTGCGCGATGATCTGGGCCGTGCCTATGCTACAGGCAAGCGCAAGGATGCGGTTGCCCGCGTCTGGATCAAGCCCGGTTCCGGCAAGGTGACTGTCAACGGCAAGCAGATGAGCGAATATTTTGCGCGCCCGGTGTTGCAGATGATCCTGCGCCAGCCGTTTCAGGTTGCAGGCGTTGTTGACCAGTTCGATGTGAACGCAACGGTCAAGGGCGGTGGACTTTCGGGGCAGGCCGGTGCTGTTAAGCACGGTATCTCGAAAGCGTTGCAACTGTTTGACCCGGCTCTGCGTGGGTCGCTGAAAGCCGCGGGCTTCCTGACACGCGACAGCCGTGTTGTGGAACGTAAGAAATACGGCAAGGCGAAAGCACGTCGTAGCTTCCAGTTCTCGAAGCGCTGATTTCGAATATATATCACAACAAAACGCCCGCAGCTT
>SLAT01000321.1 GCA_007126715.1 Roseinatronobacter sp. | reverse complement strand
GCCTATGAACGGATCGGTAACGGCATGTTCGCCCCCCCTGATATAGATGGCATCCGCCCTCCCGTCCCCGATGAGATAACCGAAGTTGTGCAGGGCGCGGTCGAGGGCAGCAATGTTCAGCCCATAGTCGAGATGACACGCATGATGTCGATCCAGAAAGCCTATGAGCGCGCGGTTCAGTTGATGAATGGCGAAGATGAATTGCGGCGCGATGTGCTGCGCAGGGTTGGGCGACCGAACGGGTAAGACCGCTATGCCAAAAATAGGCGCGCATGACGGACAGCATTCGGCGAATACAGGAGTGACAGGCGATGAAGGCACTTGGAATTGCGGCGACGGGCATGCTGGCACAGCAAACCAATGTCGATGTGATATCGAACAATATCGCGAACGCGAATACCACGGGCTTCAAAAGCAGCCGCGCGGCGTTTCAGGACCTGATCTATGAGACACAGCGCCGCGAAGGGTCGGAAACGTCGGACGGGGGCACCCTGCGTCCCACTGGCGTGGACATTGGCCTTGGCGTGCAGACGGCAGGCACAATCCGGCTGAACACCCAAGGCGGCCTGATCGCAACCGAGAACCAGTTGGACCTTGCAATCGACGGTCGCGGATTTTTCACTGTAAACCTGCCGGATGGTGGTCAGGCCTTCACCCGCGACGGAGCATTTCAGCTTTCGCCAGAAGGGCAGATCGTCACACTTCAGGGCTACGAGCTTGATCCCGGAATCGTGCTCCCGGAAAACACAGTTAACGTGGCAGTAGGCGAGACGGGCACGGTCATGGCCTATGTAGAGAATGATCCCAATCCGGTCGATCTGGGGCGGATCACCATGGCCACATTCGTAAACGAAGCTGGAATGCGCGCGCTTGGCAACAACTTGTTGCAAGCGACAACCGCATCAGGCGAGGCGCTTCAGGCCAATCCGGGTGAACCCGGCGTGGGGATTATCCGGCAAGGATATCTGGAAAGTTCGAACGTGAATATCATCCAGCAGATCACCGACCTGATCTCGGCCCAGCGCGCCTATGAGATGAACTCCAAGGCGATCTCGACGGCAGACCAGATGATGTCCACCACCAACCAGATCAGATAGAAATATGCTTTTGGTAATCTCTCGCTTGTGGCACAGCATTCATTCACTCCGGCCCCAAGCCCTGTGCATTCGGGCGGGCATTCTCGGTTTTGCTTTTTTCTTGTCGCTCGTAAGCGCGTCATCGGCATGGGCAGTCCCGATAAGCGTGCTGATCGACGAAAAAGCGCGCGAAAGCGCGGGCCCGGCGATGCCAGCGCGCGGCAGGTTCGACATCACTATCCAGCCGGGCGCGCCAGAAAAGGCCGTGCTCATTTCAGCCTGGTGGATGGATACCAGCACTGGCAGATACATCGCCAATGTCGTTACCCATTCAGGCGACACGCGCCGCATCAGTGGCATGGCAACGCTGACTGTTTCCGTCCCCGTGCCGCTACGCCGCATGATGCCCGGCGACATCATTGATGAAACCGATCTGGGCGTGATTGATATACCCGCAGCGCGTATCGGCGCCTATGCCGTTACAGACCCCGCCAAATTGGCGGGTATGCAGGTCCGCAGCTTGCTGACCGAAGGGCGGCCCGTGATGACACAGTCCGTAATGGAACCGCTTGTTGTCAATCGCGGCGATCTGGTCACGATCCGCTATCTTGATGGCGCGCTAGAGCTTTCCTCGCCCGGGCGCGCACTTGCCAATGCGCATCGTGGGCAAGACGTGCGGATTGTCAATTTGGTCAGCAACACCACCGTGTCCGGCATCGCCAGCGCGGATGGCATAGTCGAGGTCAGCCGATGAGCATCGAGGCACCGCGTCCCCAGCATAATCGGCGCACTTCCCTTGTTGCGCGAATGTGCTTGGGCACAGGGCCCAAATTCGGGCCGGTACAGGCCCGCATGATCTGCGCACTTGCCGCAACAGTCGTCTTGGCGGCCTGTGCCGATCCGCGAGATGCCTTTAATCGTGACCCTCAGGTATCGGATATGTCGGTTGTGCCCGGCTCGATCCCGGAGGCAAATTTCGTGCAAATTCCCATGCCCCCACCCGAACAGCCCCGAACATTTCACCGCGCCGAGGCTGCATCGCTTTGGGAACGCGGCTCTGGCGGGTTTTTCGCAGATCAACGCGCTGCGCAGGTGGGCGATATATTGACCATCGACATTCGTATTGATGATCGCGCACAACTTCGCAATGCAACGCAACGCAACAGATCAGGCTCCGGCTCTGCTGGCTTTCCAACCATACTGGGCCTCGACAACCTTCCGACCGGAGATATCGTCGATTTCGGGTCCAGCTTTGAAGCAGCGGGGGCTGGCTCGATCGTCCGTCGGGAAGCGATTGACCTGAAAGTTGCGGCTCTGGTTGTGCAGCGGCTTCCGAATGGCAACCTTGTCGTTGCGGGGCGGCAAGAGGTCAAAGTGAATCAGGAACTGCGCGAATTGCGTATCGCCGGGATTATCAGGCCACAAGATATCCGCATGAACAACACCATACCTTACGAAAAAGTGGCCGAAGCGCGGATCACATATGGCGGCCGGGGCCAG
>SLAT01000185.1 GCA_007126715.1 Roseinatronobacter sp. | reverse complement strand
TGTCGGCACCTGTTCCTGAAGAGATCCAGGAACTGGTAGAATCGATCCGCGTCCCGAAAGGTGCTGGCGACGCTGTCGCTCACTGATCTGACGCAAAGACACTGGCCTGTCCCCGTGCTACGGGGGCAGGCCGCCCAACGCCAGGACGGTGCTATCAGGACAGCATGACATGACCGCAGCAACCCCCCAAGTTCTGGAATTTCTGCAAAGCGTACATCCGTATGATTCATTGCCGCAGGACGAGCTGGCGCGCGTCGCCAGTTGCTTCGACCGCAATGAGGTGCCCGCCGGCACCGTCATCTACTCCGAGGGGGAACCGGTCACCGGTGTCTGGCTGGTCAAATCCGGCACCATCGAAGTCACCGATATAAACGGTGCGCTGGTTTCTATCCTCAGTCCGCGCAACTCGTTCGGCGAACGTGGTCTGTTGCGCGAAGGGCGCGCGGTTACAACGGCCACGGCAACCACCGATGCAGTGCTCTTGTGCCTGCCCGGAGGAGAGTTGCGCCACCTCATCGCAAATTTCCCCGCATTCGAGCGGTTCTTCACCCGCGGCACACCCAGCGGCAAACTGGGCCGGCAGAATGATCTTGCGACATTGAAGGTTGCCGATCTCATGGCGCGCAAACCCTTCAGCGCCACGCCACAGACCACATCGCAGGATGCGGCAAAAATGATGCGCGAACATCGCATTTCCTGCGTGCCCGTCGTGGAAGGTGAGAGGCTTGTCGGAATCGTCACCACGCGCGATCTGTCGGGTCGTGTGCTGGCTGAAGGACGCCCGACCGATACGCCACTGTCAGAAGTGATGACCCCAGAGCCCCTATCATTGACACCGCAATCGCTGGGGTCTGATATCCTGCATATGATGCTGGAACATCGCATCGGGCATTTGCCGGTAGTGCGTGACGGCAAGCTGCTGGGCATGATCACCCAGACCGATCTGACCCGCTTTCAGGCGATTAGCTCGGGCCAGTTGGTGCGCGATGCCGCTGTTGCCGAAACCTATGCTGATCTTGCACATGTAACTGAACGTATTCCCCAACTGCTGGTGCAACTGGTCGGCGCACATAATGCGCATGATGTGGTGACCCGCCTGATTACCGACATCGCCGATACAGTGACACGGCGCCTGTTGAAACTGGGCGAAGCAAAACTTGGCCCCCCGCCTGTGCCATATCTCTGGGCGGCCTGCGGGTCACAGGGGCGGCAGGAACAGACAGGCGTCAGCGATCAGGATAATTGCATCATCATCGATGATGCCGTCACCCCTGATGATATGCCGTATTTCGCCGAACTTGCGCGTTTCGTCTGTGACGGGCTGGATGCCGCGGGCTATTTCTACTGCCCCGGCGACATGATGGCGACCAACCCGCGTTGGTGCCAGCCCCAAAAGGCATGGAAGCGCTATTTTCAGGGCTGGATCAAGACCCCCTCACCCGAGGCGCAGATGTTGGCCTCGGTCATGTTCGACCTGCGGCCCATTGGGGGGCAAGTCAGCCTGTTTCGGGATTTGCAGGAAGAGACATTGGCCGCCGCCGCCAAAAACTCGATCTTTGTGGCGCATATGATCTCGAATTCGATCAAACATGCGCCCCCGCTGGGCCTGCTGCGCGGCTTTGCAACAATCCGGTCAGGCGAACATAAAAACCATGTCGATATGAAGCTGGGCGGCGTTGTGCCCGTGACCGACCTTGGCCGCGTCTATGCGCTGCGCGGTCGGATCACGGCGGCAAATACCCGTGCGCGGTTGCTGGTTGCCGAAGAACAGGGGATCATCTCTGTCTCGGGGGCGCGCGACCTGATCGAGGCGTATGACCTGATTGCCGATCTGCGGCTGGAAAATCAGGCCAGTCTGGTACGCATGGGCCGCAAGCCGGACAACTTCCTTGCGCCATCCGATCTGTCGGATTTTGAACGCAGCCATTTGCGCGACGCCTTTGTCGTCGTGCGCACCATGCAATCTGCCGTAGGGCAGCTTGCAGGAACCCTGGGATAAAGGACTACACCAATAATGCTCATGGAATTTCTGGCAGTTATTGTTTCGGGCTTCGGCGGTGGCGGCACCGCCATGATCCTGCGTCGGTTGAGCCGGTCGCGCCTGCCAGAATGGCTGACCCCGGCAGGTGTCGCAGCGGGAATGCTGGCGATGGTCATATATCTGGAATATTCTTGGGCGCCACGATACGAGGCTGGCTTGCCTGAAAATGTGATCGTGGTCAGCAAGAACCAGCATTCCTCATGGATGCGCCCGTGGACTTATGCCGTCCCGCTGACAAACCGATTGATTGCAGTCGATAACCGCATCCGCCAGCGCAACAGCAAGAACCCCGATCTGGTCCTGACCGGGGTGATCTTGCAGGAACGCTGGGCACTGACGATGGGGTTTCAGTCCATGTTTGACTGCGCGAATGCCCGGCGCGCCGATCTGACCGAAGGCACGAGACTGGATGAAGGGGGAATTCCAGTATCGGCTGAATGGTACGATCTTGCGCATGATGACCGTTTTCTGACTATTGCTTGTGGAGGAGAAGCGCATGAAGGAGTCATCGGAGAAGGCTGATATCCTTGTTGTCGAGGA